>JALGZO010000705.1 GCA_025774865.1 bacterium
GAACTCCGACGCATCGCCCGTCGCGACGCCCGAACGGCCCATTCCGGTATCGATCTCCACGTGAACGGGTGTGGGATCCCTCAGGGCGAGCGAACATTGACTGACGGCTCGCGCGGCCTCCAGGTTGCCGACGGTCGGGATGAGGCCGTGGGCGACGATGCGGTCCGCTTCGCTCGCGAGCGTCGGCGAGAGAATGATGATGGGGAGCGCCGCCCCGTCCCGCCGGAGCTCCGCACCCTCGTCGAGGGTCGCGACACCGAGCGAGTGGACCCCCTCGTCCTCTGCGACGCGGGCGATGCGCGACGCCCCATGTCCGTAGGCGTCGGCCTTCACCACCAGATGCAGGTGAACCGCCGGCCCCACGAGACGGCGAACGAGACGGAGGTTGGAGGCGAAGCAGTCGAGGTCCACCTCGACCCAGGCGCTCAGCGAGTTCACGTCGTCCCCTCCCTTCACACGGGCCCGCAGCCGATTGGCCAGAATAGGAGAGGCCGGCCCGACGGACAAGCCTCGCGGCGGCTACTCCTTCTCCTTCGCCTTCTCCCAAATGGCGTCCATCTCCTCGAGCGTCATTCTACGGCCTTCCGCGTTCATCGCCTTCTCGACCTCGCGGAAACGACGCTCGAACTTCTTGATCGCAGACACCAGAACCTCCTCGGGGTTCCGGTTCAAGAAGCGGAGCAGGTTGACGACGGCGAAGAGGACGTCGCCGAGCTCCTCGACGGCGTGATCCGTATCACCCCGGTGCCAGTCCTCGCGCACCTCCTCCATCTCTTCCTCGACCTTCGCCATGACGTCGTCCGGATTCTCCCAGTCGAAGCCGATCGCGGCGGCGCGCTCCTGGACGCGGCGAGCTCGCATGAGGGCCGGCAGGCTGTGCGGAATCCCGTCGAGGACGGACGCACGATCCTTCTTGCCCTCCTTCCTCTTCATCTCTTCCCAGACGCGCTTGGCGTCGTCGGCGCTCTCGGCCGCGGCGTCCCCGAAGACGTGCGGATGCCGGGAGTAGATCTTGTCGTGCGCCTTTTGGATCAGCTCGCGTACCGTGAACAGCCCGTCGTCCTCCGCCACCATCGCGATGAAGACGAGGACGTAGAAGAGGTCGCCGAGCTCTTCGCGGAACTCTTCGGGATCCCCGGACGAGTGGGCCTCCAGGACTTCGTACGTTTCCTCCAGGAGGTTCGGCTTCAGGGTCTCGATCGTCTGCTGTGCGTCCCAGGGACAGCCGCCCGGTCGCCGGAGGGTGCGTTCCAGTTCCAGGAGCTTGCGGAAAGCCTCGGTCGGCATCGGCGTCCTTTCGAGGAGGGCCCCGCAGGGTAATCGGGAGGCGGTCTTCCTTCAACCGGACTACTGCGGCGCCGCCTCGGACGGAACGAGGAAAACCCTCGTTCCGGGATCCCCGTCGAGATTCGGCCGTCGCTCGAGCCCGCTCGCGACGACCCGGCCCGATGGAACCCCGGCCTGGACCAGGAACGTCTTCAGGAAGTCCGCCCGCTGACCGGCGAGCTCCAGGTCGCCCGCGCCCTCTCCCGTCGCCGGCGGGTAAACCCGAATCTCCAGAGCGAGACGCGGCGAGCGCGCGAGCCTCGTGGCGATCGCCGCCAGGCCCGCGAACGAGCCCGGACGGGCCGGGACGTCTGCGCCGCTCCATTCGATCCCCGGGAACTCGAACGGTGCCTCGAACTCCGCCTCTTCCGGGCAACCATGGAGCCCACCCTCGGGCGCCGGCCGCTCCGGGCACGCGTCGTGGGTATCGGGAACGCCATCACCGTCCGCGTCGGTCTCCGGGCAACCGTCGCCGTCCGCAACTCCGTCGAGGTCCTCGGCTTCGTCCGGGCACGCATCTTCGTCGTCCGGGATCCCGTCGCCGTCGTTATCCGGGTCCGGGGCGCCGTCGGAGTCGAGATAGCCGTCCCGGTCTTCGGGTTCGTTCGGAACCGCGTCGATTTCATCACGGATTCCGTCCCCGTCGTTGTCGGCGTCAGGACAGCCGTCCTGGTCGTCCCAACCGTCGACATCCTCCGCATCCCGTGGGCAACGATCCCGAATGTCGGGGACGCCGTCGTCGTCCCTGTCGACCGCCGGGCCGAAGCGCGACCAGGCGAACGAGAAGCCGAGCTGCCAATCGGGATAGATCTGCTCGGGCGGCAGGAACTTCGTCGTCGATTCGTGGTCGCTCGAGATCGCCACCTTGCTGGCGAGCATGAAGGAGAACGACTCGGTGATCGAGTAGCGGAAACCCGGAGTGAGGAAGATCGGCGACTCCTGGAACTTGATCTCGTCGGATTCGTAGAGCTGATCCAGCAAGAGCTCCGCGAAGATCGTCATCTTCTCGGAGCCGAATTCGATGGCGGCGCGCAGGTCGATCCGATCGTTGTCCCCTTCAGGGTAGACCGGCCCCAGGTAGTAAAGCGGGTTGCCCTCGAACGCGCGCCCGCGGCTGTCACCGTGGAAGTGATAGCCCAGGTTTACGTGCAGGCTCGAGTACGTGGCCGCGTTGGACTCGGGCAAGTGGAACGTCAGAAGTCCGGAGACGGAAGGATCGATCGCACCCGTGGAGAAGCCGCGCTCGCGATCGGCCCACGGCAGGTTGAGGCTCGACGCGAGGGCCGTCTCCATCCACGGCCACTTCGACGGCAGCGCGAGCTTCGCACCCAGGAGGCCGTCCCGGTGCGACATCTCGGACTCCCCGTCGACGCGAATCCACGCCTCGTTCCAACGGCCCCACACCTCGATGCGGTCCCAGAGCGCAAGGGAGCCTCGGACGCCCCAATCCACGACGTCGCGATCACTGGCGGGTACGATCTCCAGGTCCGTGACGCGATAGGCGACGCCGCTGAATCCCAACGAGGAGGATCCCGACACCGGAACGTGGGCGGTCTGCACGTCGAAGAGCCCGGTGCCGCCGGAGTGTGAGGGGAACGCGCCCGCGCCGTCGGCGACCAGGAGACTCGAGAGAATCGCGACGATGACGGGGGCGGCGCGAAAGGTCGGTCTCACTCCCCTTCTGGGGCCTCCGTCTCACTCGAGGACGGGGCTTTCTCGGGGGAAGGAGTGTCGCCGGGATCGGCCGGCGTCGCGGGCCCGGCGATCACGGCCATCCGGAGCTCGAACAGCACGCTCTCCAGCAGCCCCGCCTCTTCCTCGCCGACATTCCCCGCCGTCTTCGCCTGAAGGCTCTCGACCGAATCGACCAGGCCGCGCGCCTCGGTCAGTTGGTTCTCGGCGATCAGCTGCGTCGCCATCTGGCGGAGAAACAGTACCAGTCCCATGAAGTTCATGCGGTGTCGCTCGTCCGCCGACAATCCCGACGCCTCTTCCGTCATTCCCTGCCCCCCATCTCTACTTTTCTACTTTGGCGGCCGGCCGCCCGGCCCGACCCGGTTCGATGGCCTCCACGCCCAGGTAAGGCCTGAGCACGTCCGGCACCGTGATCGAGCCGTCTTCGCGCTGATAGTGCTCCAGGAGCGCGATGAACGTGCGGGGCGTGGCGAGCCCCGACCCGTTGAGCGTATGGACGAGCTGCGGCTTCGCCCCGTCCTCCGAGCGGTAGCGGATCTTCATGCGCCGGGCCTGGAAGTCGCGGAAGTTCGAACAGGAACTCACCTCGAGCCATTTCTCCTGCCCCGGCGCCCACACTTCGAGATCGAACTTCTTCGCCTGGGTGAATCCCATGTCGCCGGCGCACATGAGCAATACGCGGTAGCGGAGCCCGAGCTGCCGGAGCAGATTCTCCGCGTCCTCGACGAGCTCTTCGAGCTCCTCGTCCGACGTGTCCGGCTCCACGAACTTGACGAGCTCGACCTTGTTGAACTGGTGCACGCGGTTCAGTCCCCGCACGTCGCGGCCGTGCGACCCCGCCTCCCGCCGGAAATTCGGCGTGTAGGCCGCGTAGCGGACGGGCAGGTCGGCGGCCGAGAAGATCTCGTCTCGGTGCAGGTTCGTGACGGGAACCTCGGCCGTCGGTACGAGGAACATCTCGTCGCGTGTGATCACGTACATCTGGTCTTCTTTGTCGGGAATCTGGCCCGTGCCGAACGCGCTGTCCTCGTTCACGAGAATGGGCGGCAGCACCTCGCGGTAACGCCCGTTCGCGGTGTGCACGTCGAGAAACCAGTTGAGGAGCGAGCGCTCCAGTCGCGCGCCGAGCCCTTTGTAAACCGGAAAGCCCGAGCCCGTGACCTTGACGCCGCGCTCGAAGTCGAGGATGTCGAGCGCCTCGGCGAGCTCCCAGTGGGGCTTCGGGTCGAAGTCGAGCTCCGGCACCGCTCCCCCCTCCCGGACGACCTGATTGTCCTCCGGGGTCCGACCCGCGGGAACGTCCGGGTCGGGGAGGTTCGGCACGGTGAGGAGAAGCCCCTGCAGAGCTTCCTCCACCCGACCGCTCTCCTCCTCGCGCTCCTTGACCCGCTCGCCGAGCTCCCGCACCTCCGCCTGCGCGGTGGCCGGGTCCTCGCCCGCCTGGATCCTGGCGCCGATCTCCTTCGACCGGACGTTTCGCTCCTGGCGGAGCTTCTCGATCTCGACCAGGAGCTCGCGGCGCTGCACGTCGAGGCGGAGGATCTCCTGGAGGTCGACCTCGATGCCCTTCGCCTCGCAGCCCAGACGGACTTTCTCCGTCGCGTCGCGGATCACTCGAATGTCCAGCATGCCGGATTCCTCGCGGAGGCGAGCGCGGCGGCTCGAGGGCGGAGAGTACCGCGGATCCCGGCAACCCACAACGCGAGGGGGCGATGCGCGGGACGGAAGCCGGCGGAGGCGACCCGGCGGGCGGCGCCTCGGCGTCGTGCCGCCGCTCCGTCAGCCGCCGAGTACTTTGTCGCGGATCTGGACGAGGGCCAGATAGCAGAAGAGGAGAACGCAGACGACGAGCCCACCGTTCGCCAGCGGACCGTTTCGCAGCGGGCCGAGCTCCCGGCGGTTGTTCATCACGAGGAGCGTGACCGCGAGGAACGGCATGAACAGCGCGCCGACCGCGGCGTACGCCACGACGATCCAGACCGGCTTGCCGATCGCCAGGATCGCCATCGGCGGGATCGTGAGAAAGGCGAGATAGCCGCGGTAGAGCGGCCCGCGGACGGCCACCGTCCGGCGTCGCCGGTCGTCGGGCTCGCTCCGGAGCATGCCGACGAAATCCGCGAACAAGTACGGTACGCCCTGCCACACCCCGAGGATGGACGTGGCGACGGCCGCCCAGAACCCGACGAGAAAGAAGAGTTCCCCGGGACGGCCGAAGCGTTCGCCCAGGATGCCCGCCATCTGAAGGACTCCTTCGGAACCGGTCACCCGCACGCCGGCCGGATGCAACACCGTGCCGGCCAAGAGCACGAGCCCGATTCCGAAGATTCCGGTGAGCACGTATCCGGTTCCCAGGTCGAATCGCACGGGGCGCATCCACTCCGCCCCCGACCATTCCTTTTCGCGCATCCAGTAGTTGTAGGAGAGGAGGGTGAGCGTGCCCCCGATGCCGCCGATGACGCCCAGCAGGAGCAGCGTGCCGCCGGCGGGAACGCGCGGCAGGACGAGGCCCTTCAGCGTCTCGGCCAGGGGCGGCGCCTGGATCGAGGCCGTTCCCACGATCGCGACGAACATGACCCCGATCGCCCACTTCATCGCCCGTTCGAACGCGCCGTAGCTTTCGAACCAGACGAACGCGAACGCGGCGAGCGCATGGCAGATTCCCCAGGTCGTGACCGACAGCTGAGGCACGAGCGCGTGAGCCGCGAGACCGCACGCCGCCATGAGCGCCGCCGCGACGATCAGCGTCCAGAGAACGAGATAGATGAGAAACCAGATCCGGACCGCGGGACCGAAGTGCCGAACCCATCCCTCGAGCACGGTCGTGCGGGTCGCGAGCTGCCAGCGGGCGACACCTTCTGCGAGCGTGTACTTCAGAACGGCGCCGAGCACGGCCGTCCACAGGACGGGAAGCCCGTACGTCGCACCGGCCTTCGCCGCCGCCACCATGTCCCCGGCGCCGACGCCCGTCGCCGCCACGACGAGACCCGGCCCGACGATCCGGAGCGCCCCTTTGAGTCCGGCCGGGGGCGGGCCCTGGGAAGCCATGGTGGTATCCTAGCCGGCGATTTTCGCGCCCGCAATCATGGGCCCGTAGGGAGGCCGCGATGCCGGAGCTGCCCGAGCTCGAGATCTATCGTGAGCGACTAGTGGAGGCCCTCGTCGGTCGGACGGTCGAGGCGGCGGCGGCCCCCAGTCCGTTCGTTCTGCGAACGGCGGACCCGCCGCTCTCCGATCTGGAGGGCCGCGCCGTGGAGGGCGTCGAGCGCTGCGGCAAGCACTTGCTGGTGGAGCTCGGCGGACCGCGGTTCGTCGCGATCCACATGATGCTCGCGGGGCGATTGCACCTGAAGGCAGTGGAAGGTTACAAGCCCCACCGCAAACGCACTCTCCTGACGCTCGCCTTCGACGACGGCACGCTCCTCGAGATGACGGAAGCTGGCACGAAGAAGCGGGCGTCGGTGCATATGCTCGCGCGGCGCGAAGATCTGGGGCGGCTCGACCGCGGCATCGATCCGTTCGACCCGGAGCTGACCCCGGAGCGGCTCGGCGCGCTCCTCGGGGAGAGGAACCGTCAGCTCAAAGGAGCGCTCCGCGCGACGGATCTCCTCGCCGGCATCGGCAATGCGTACTCGGACGAGATTCTCTTCGCCGCGCGCCTCTCCCCCGTGCGTCTGACGCGGAAGCTCGGCGACGACGAGATCGTCGTGCTCCACGCCGCCATTCGCGACACGCTCGGGAGCTGGATCGACCGAGTGCGCGAGCGCTGTCCGAAAGGGCTTCCCGTCAAGCAGGACCTCTGGCGTCGGGAGATGGCGGTCCACGGGAAGACCGGCGCGCCCTGCCCGACGTGCGGAGGCGCGGTGGCGCACATCTCGCTCAAGGACTCCGAGACGAACTACTGTCCCCGGTGCCAGAACGAGGGTCGGCTCCTCGCCGATCGCCGGCTCTCGAAGTTCGGAATCCGCCGCCCCCCGCGCCCCCGAGAGTGAGGCTTGCGCCCGGCTCGCATCCCTGCGACCCTCCGGCGAGCGGCTGGCGGCCACGGCCGCCCGGGAGGCAGCCCCCATGGCGGACGGACCGAGCGAGGCGACGGACGTGATGACCGAGATCGAGGGCGCAGGGCTCCTCGCCGGCAAGAAGGGGCTGGTCGTCGGGGTCGCGAACGACCGATCGATCGCCTGGGGGATCGCCCAGCGCGCCGCCGCGGCGGGAGCCAAGCTCGCGTTCACCTACCAGGGCGAATTACTCGAACGGCGCGTCAGGCCGCTCGCCGAAAAGGCGCAGTCCGACGTCCTCGTGCCCATGGATGTCACGGACGAGGCGCAAGTGGACGCCGCGTTCGGACAGGTCGAGCGGGACCTCGGCGGGCTCGACTTCCTCGTGCACTCCGTCGCCTGGGCCGACCGTGCCGATCTCGCCGGCCGCACCGTCGACACGTCGCGGGGAGGCTTTCTGAAGGCCCTCGAGATCAGCGCCTACTCGCTCCTCCTGCTGGCGCGCAAGGGCGAAGCTCTCATGACGAACGGCGGGAGCATAGTCGCGCTCACGTACTACGGGTCCGTCAAGGTCGTCCCCAATTACAACGTGATGGGAATCGCGAAGGCCGCGCTGGAGGCTGCCGTCCGATACCTCGCGATCGACCTCGGTCCGAAGAACATTCGCGTGAACGCGCTCTCCGCCGGTCCGATCAAGACGCTCGCCGCGTCCGGAATTTCCGGAATGCGCACCATGCTCGCGGACGCCGCGGAGCGAGCGCCGCTGAAACGCAACGTCGACATCGACGACGTGGGCGCCGCCGGCCTCTACCTTCTGTCGTCGTTGTCGAAGGGCGTGACGGGCGAAATCCACTATGTGGACGCGGGATTCAACGTCACGGCGATGTGATCGATCACTCCACCCGCATCGTGAGCAGGGTCAGATCGTCCTGCTGCGGCCCGAGGTCCGTGTGCCGCTCGACGGCGGTCAGCACTTCTTCCAGAAGCTCCGTCCCGCAGGCCGTCGACGCCCGCACCATTCCGCGCAGCCTCTCCTCCCCGAACTCGCCGGCGGAGCCCTCCGCCTCCGTGATCCCGTCGGTGTGGAGGAACACCCGGCTGCCCGCCGGCACGCGAATCTGACGAACGTTCCAGGTCGAGTCGAACGCGGGTGACAGGAGAAGCCCGGTCTGCGTGATCTCGATCGCGCGTCCCTGCGGCGTGACAACGAGCCCCGAGGGGTGTCCCGCGTTCACGTACTCGAGCGTGCCGGAGGCGGGACGGTACCGTGCACAGATCGCCGTGATGAACAGCGACGCTTCGAAATAGCGGATCCGCCGGGAGATCCGTCGGATCACCGAGCGCGGCGACGGGTTGCCGCCCTGCTGGTCGTGGAACGCGGATTTGACGACGGCGGTGAGCATCGCGGCCTCCGCCCCGTGTCCGGAAACGTCGGCGATGAGAAACGTGACGTCGCCGGTCGCGTCCACGTGGACGTCCACGAAATCACCGCCGAGCTCGTCCCACGGCTTGATCACGAACGCCAGCGACGCGCGGTCCGTGCGCGTTTCCGTCGCCGGCAGAAGGCTCTGCTGAAAGTCACGAGCCTTGGCCAACCGGAGGCGCATCCCCTCGAGCACTCTGAGGTTCTCCACCGCGACGGCGGTATGCGGCAGAAAGCCCTTCACGAGCTCCGTTTCCCACGCCCCGAACGTGCCGGGGTGAGTGGCGGCGATCTTGAGCACGCCGAGCACCGTGTCCTCGCTGACGAGCGGCGCGCAGAGGATCGCTTGTTCGCGACGATCCTCGTCCGAGCGGTTGTAGTCGAGCGCTGCGGCCAGCTCCGTGACATCGCGGCCCTCCCAGTCCTTCCAGGTCTCGCCGTCGCGATCGAAGCCCATGACCGCGCCGGACCGCAAGAGCGATCGCGCCGCTGTACCGATCGCGAGCTCCTGCCCGATGCGTCGACTGCGCCCTTTCGTCCACACGAGGCGCTCCGCGACGATCTCCAGAGCGGCCGCCGCGTCGCCGAGGACGTTCTCGTCGTACGTCAGGAACGCCGCGGAGTGGTCGTACTCCGTCAGCGTCTCGAGACCGTGCAGAATCTGATAGAAGAGGTCCTTCGGACTCAACCGACGGATCACCTTGCGGTCGATCTTCGACCGGACCTCGAGATAGCGAAGGCGGTCGATCCGCGCCCCGACTCGGGACGTCGTCTTCGCGACCTTCTTCACGACCTTGACATCCGCGGACCGCAGCCCGGCGCCGGGGTCGCGCATGACGAGGACGCCCCACCGTCGCCCGCGCCGGGCCACGGGCACGTAGAGGCGCTCAGCCGACGTCGCAGGGTGGATCCCGGCCAGGTACTCTTCGAGAGTCCGATTCTCGCCCTCGTCCGGCGGCGACGGGAACCAGCGCCGGGTCTCCCGCGCGCCCCGAGAGCCCAGCATCACGAGTCGAACGTCGGTCCCTTCGAAGAGCTCCCCGAGTCCGCGCACGACCACCTTCAGGATCTTCTCGAAGTCGTGGACTTCGTCCTGCAGCGCTCCGATCCGCGACAAGAGGCGCAGCACGGTGAGCTCGCGATCAGGCGATTCCACGGAAAGGCTCTCCTGAGTCACGTTCGATCCTCGCGTTTCCGCACGGAGCCGCTACGTTCCGAGCTCTCCGTCGAGCCAGCGGTGGAGCTGCCGGATGTGCCGCCCCGGGTGACAAGTGGCGTGCTCCATCATCTGCTCGCCGTCGTACTCCTGGTTCCAGCGCGTCACGAAACGTCCGTTCTCGAGCGCTTCGTCGGTGACGTCCGCGAGCGCTTCCCTCGTGAACCGAACGACGTCCAGGAGCGCGGCGATCCATGTCTCGGGGTCGTCGATGGGCTCCGGCTCCGGGAACTTCTTCTCGGGAACGACCCCGCCGCAGTTCTCGGCGACGTACTTGACGTGCCCGTACCCGGCCAGCACGACGTGTCGGAGAATCGCGCGAACGCTGCCCTCTTCGCCGGGAACGGCTTCGTCGTAGAGGTCACGCGGGAGCTCGCGCACGAACTCCCCGAATTCCAGGAACGCCCTCTCGAGCTCGTCGACGAGGGCTCGCCGGGCGGCATGGGTCATGGGTCACTCCCCCGGCGCCGACGCGCCGCGCCGCGCCCAGAGTAGCATGGTCGTCCGAGTCGTGCGTCACCGGGACCCGCCCCCCGAACTTGCGCGGTGGGGTCCCCTGCCCTAGCCTGGTCAGATTCGGCGGCAAGCGGAGGCGATTGCTGACCATGGCGATCCGGTTCACGTTGAACGGCGAGGCTCGGGAAGCGGACTTTCCGCCCGGTGAGTCGCTCCTGGAGGTCCTGCGGGTCGGTTGCGGCGTCACCTCGCCGAAGGACGGCTGCCAGCCGCAGGGCCAGTGCGGTTGCTGCCTCGTCCTCGTCGACGGGCTGCCGAAGATGAGTTGCGTGGTCCCGGCGGAGAAAGCCGACGGCAAGGAGATCGTCACGCTCGAAGGGATTCCCGACGAAGAGCGGGAGCTGATCGCGCGGGCCTTCGTCGCCGCGGCGGGGCTCCAGTGCGGCTTCTGCATCCCGGGGATTGCCCTGCGCGCGAAGTCTCTGCTCGACAAGAACGCGGCGCCGAGTCGAGCCGAGATCGACAAGGCCCTCCACGGACACCTCTGCCGCTGCACCGGCTACGCCAAGATCGTCGACGCGATCGAGCTTCTGGCCGCAGCGAAGCGCGGCGAGGCCGATCCGCAACCCGAACTGGCGGGCCGCGTCGGTGATCGGCTCGCCAGGGTGGCGGGACGCGAGAACACGCTCGGGGACCAGCCGTACGTCGACGACCTCGACTTCCCGGGTATGCTGCACGGTGCTGTCGTTCTTTCGGAGCAAGCGCGGGCCGGCGTGAAGAAGATCGACACGTCGGCCGCCGCGGCACTGCCCGGGGTAGCGGCGGTCGCGACCGCCACCGACGTACCGGGCGAACGCTGGTACGGACTCATCCTGAACGATTGGCCGGGCTTCGTCGCCGAGGGTGAAGAGGTCCGCTGCGTCGGCGACGTGTTGGCGGCAGTCGCGGCGGTGGACGAGCGAACGGCGCGCGAGGCCGCGGCGCTGGTGCGCGTGGTGTACGAACCGCTCCCGCCGGTGCTCGATCCGGTCGACGCGATCCGCGGTCGCGCCCCTCGCGTCAATCCGAAGCACGAGAACCTGCTGTCGCGAACGGTCGTGACGCGAGGCAACGCGGATGCGGCGCTGGCGGAGTCCGCTCACGTCGTCGAGGGCACCTGGAAAACGCAGCGGGTCGAGCATCTGTACCTCGAGCCGGAGAGCTGCGTGGTCCGACCGCTCGACGACGGCCGCCTCCACCTCTACTCCCAGGGGCAGGGCGTCTTCGACGATCGGCGGCAGGTCGCCGCGTTCCTCGGAATCCCAGAGGACGACATCTTCGTCGAGCTGGTACCGAACGGCGGCGCCTTCGGCGGCAAGGAGGACATGTCCGTCCAGGCCCAGACGGCGCTCTTGTCGAAGATGACCGGCCAGCCCGTGAAGCTCGCACTCACGCGCGAGGAGTCGATCCGGATTCACCCGAAGCGCCACCCGATCACCATGGAGCTCGAGGTCGGATGCGACGAAGAGGGGCAGCTGACGGCGTTGAGGGCGCGGATGGTCGGCGACAGCGGCGCGTACGCGTCGGTCGGGATGAAGGTGCTCGAACGCGCCGCGGGTCACGCGTGCGGACCGTTCAAGGTGCCGAACGTGGACATCGAGTCGATCGCCGCCTACACCAACAATCCGCCGTGCGGGGCAATGCGCGGCTTCGGCGCGAATCAGGCCCACTTCGCACTCGACGGCGCGCTCGATCTCCTCGCCGAGAAGACCGGTCTCGACGGCTGGGAGATCCGGTGGCGGAACGCGGTCGAGGTAGGTGACGTCTTCACGACGGGACAGATCCTCGAGAAGTCGGTCGGCGCGAAGAAGACTCTGGAAGCGGTCAAGGACCTCTACTACCGGGCGAAGGTGGAAGGGCGCGCGGTCGGCATCTCGTGTGGATTGAAGAACAGTGGCATCGGCAACGGCGCGGCCGAGTGGGGCAAGGCGCGGCTCGTCGTCGAGAAAGACGGGACGGTTTCCCTCTACAACGGCTACACGGAGATGGGCCAGGGTCTCAACACGGTGCTCGTCCAGTTTGCGGTGGAGGTCACCGGACTGCCGGCGTCCGTCTTCCGGCCGAAGATCGACTCGACGTTCGCGCTCGCCTGCGGCCAGACGACGGGGTCGCGCGCGACGCTGTTCGGCGGGCGGGCCGTATCGAGCGCGGCCGAGAAGCTGCGCGCGGAGCTCGACGCCGGCAGGACGCTCGCGGATCTCACCGGCAAGGTGTTCGCCGCCGACGTCGTCATCGACGACACCACCGCGCCGGGGGAGACGAAGAACGGCAAGATCAAGACCCACACCGCGTTCGGCTACGCCACCCAGGTGTGCATTCTGGACAAGGACGGCCGGGTGGAGAGATTCGTCGCCGCGCACGACGTGGGACGCGCCGTGAACCCCGCGCTTTGCGAGGGACAGATCGAGGGCTCGATCCACATGGGCCTCGGGTACGCGTTGACGGAAGAGCTCCCGTGCGAGAACGGGTGGCCCGTCACGTACAAGCTTCGTGACCTCGGCGTCCTGCGAGCCGTCGACATGCCGAAGCTCGAGGTGATCCTCGTGGAGGAGCCGGAGCCGGAGGGCCCGTTCGGCGCGAAGGGCGTCGGGGAGATCGGGCTCGTTCCGACCGCGGGCGCGGTGGCCGGGGCGCTCGCCGCGTTCGACGGGATCCGGCGTTACGAGCTCCCGATGAAGGACTCCCCCGCCGCCCGCGCGATGAGCGTGGGGACAATCCGAAAGCGGGAGGCGCGCGCCGCCGGAACGGCGGCCCCTTGAGCGACCCGGGCTGGATCAACGCGCACACACACATTTACAGCGGACTCGCGCCGCTCGGGATGCCGGATCCCGGGACGCCGCCTGAGAACTTCATCCAGATTCTGGAGCGCGTCTGGTGGCGGCTCGACCGCGCGCTGGATGAGCGGTCGTTGAGGGCCGCGGCGCGGTACTACGTCGCCGAGTCGTTGATGCTCGGCACGACGACCTTGATCGATCATCACGAGTCGCCGGAGTTCATCGAGGGCTCGCTCGACGTTCTGGCCGACGTGTGCGACGAGCTCGGGATGCGCGCGCTGCTCTGCTACGGCGCCACGGAGCGTAACGGCGGCCGCGACGAGGCGAGGCGCGGACTCGCCGAGTGCCGGCGGTTCATCGAAGCGAACCCGCGGCCGCGGGTGAGAGGCGTCGTGGCGCTGCACGCGTCGTTCACGGTGTCGGACGAGACGATCCGGGAGGCGGGCAACCTCTGCCGCGAGCTCGGCACGGTGATGCACGTGCACCTCGCGGAGGACGGCGCGGACGTGGCCGACGCAAAGGAGCGCGGCTTCCCGGGGCCGCTCCAGCGGCTCCACGAGCTCGGCGCCCTGCCGGAGGGCTCGATCCTCGCGCACGGCGTCTGGCTCGAGCCGCACGAGGTGAGGCTCGCCCGTGACCTCGGATGCTGGATCGTGCAGAACCCGCGTTCGAATCGCGGCAACCGCGTCGGCTATCCGAAGGCCCTCGGGGAGAGTGATCGCGTCGCGCTCGGGACCGACGGGTATCCGTCGGATCTGCGCGAGGAGACGGACGTGCTACGGGGCGAGGCGCAAGAGCACGGCGAGGACGAAGGGGTGGCGATGCGCAGGACCGAGACGGCGCGGCAGCTCGTGGCCGACCGGTTCGGGGCCGACGCGCTTTCGGGCGACGCGGTCGTGCGAGACGAGGCCGGCGTGCGCGAGGTCACCGTGGGCGGGCGACCCGTCGTCCGGGCGGGTGACCTCGAGACGGGCGATCTGGCCGGGATCCGCGCGGAGGCCCGCGAGGAAGCGCGTAGGCTCAAGGAGCGCATGCTCGCGCGGAGGCGAGACGGAGGGTAGGATCCCCCCATGACCCGACTCGGACTGGAACGCGAGATCGTCGAGCAGGGCGCCTACGAGCGCGCCGTGTCCCGGTTCAAGGAACAGCGGATTCGTCTGCCGAAGTTCTCGGAGCTAGCGGATCCCGCGCTGATCCCGGACTCCGTGCGGACCTCGCTCGACGGCGTGGATCCGGACGCGGCCGACCCCCGCAATCTCTTCCGCGTCCACTGGTACAACGCGGCCGATCGGCGCGCGCGGCTCTCGGTGCCGGACCATCTCGTACTTCCCCAGAAGCTGACCGGCGTCCGCGCACCCATCGTCGTCGCGCTCGGAACGAACTTCCCGATGATCCGCGCGCACAAGGTGCTGGCCGCGTACGGCTGCCTGGCCCCGCGCATCGTCACCGGGCAGTTCGATCCCACCGAGCACAAGGCGATCTGGCCCTCCACCGGCAACTACTGTCGGGGCGGCGTGGCGATCTCGCGGATCATGGGCTGCCGCGGGGTGGCCGTGCTGCCCGAGGGGATGAGCCGGGAGCGCTTCGACTGGCTCGCCCGGTGGGTGAGCCATCCGGACGACGTGATTCTCACCCCCGGCTCCGAGAGCAACGTGAAGGAGATCTACGACGAGTGCGGCCAGCTCGAGAAGGACCCGCAGAATGTCATCTTCAACCAGTTCCGCGAGTTCGGGAATCACCTCGTGCACTGGGCATGTACGGGCCGCGCCCTGGAAACGGTCCACGAGTCGCTGCGGCGAGAGAGACCGGACCTCGAGATCGCCGCTTACGTGTCGGCGACCGGTTCGGCGGGCACGCTGGCCGCCGGTGACTACGTCAAGGAGAAGACCGGCGCGAAGATCGCGGCCGTGGAAGCGCTCGAGTGCCCCACTCTCCTCTACAACGGGTACGGCGAGCACAACATCCAGGGCATCGGCGACAAACACGTGCCGCTGATCCACAACGTGATGAACACGGACTTCGTGATCGCGGTGTCGGATCGCGCCTCGGATTCCTCCAACGTCCTCTTCAACTCCACCGCTGGCCGCGACTACCTGGTCAAGCGCCACGGCGTCGATGCCGCACTTCTCGACCGGATGCCGGCGCTCGGGTTGTCGAGCCTCGCGAACGTGCTCGCGTCCATCAAGCTCGCGAAGTATCTGGATCTCGCCGAGCACGAGGCCGTGTTCACCGTCGCCACCGACGGGGCCGAGCTCTACGAGACCGAGCTGGACAAGGCCGGGGAGAAGCTCTTCCCGGACGGATTCGACGCGCTCGCCGCCGCGGAGACCTTCGGGCGGTACTGGCTCGGGGCCGCCACCGATCACCTGCTCGAGCTGACGCGGCCGGATCGACGGCGGATCTTCAACCTCGGCTACTTCACGTGGGTGGAACAGCAAGGCGTGCCGATCCACGAGTTCGACCGGCGCCTCTCGCCCGAATTCTGGACCGGGCTCCAGGATCTCCTCCCCGCCTGGGACGCGATGATCGACGAATTCAACTCCCGCACCGGAATCGCGGCCGATTGAGACTTCCCACGCGGTTCGAGTGCGTCGGCTGCGGCGCGACGATCAACGACGAGACGACCCCCCCGTTCCGCTGCCCTGCGCAGAAGCGCGGCGATGACATCGATCACCTACTCGTCCGGAATCTGAACCCTGAACACGCCACCTTCCCCCCGCCGGGAGGCGCAACCAACCCGTTTCTCGCTTACCGGGATCTGTTTCACGCACGACACCTCGCGCGGGGACACGGGCTCGCGGACGGCACCGTGGACGAGATCATCGAGAGACTCGACGCGGCGGTCGCTGCGGTGGACGGCCGCGGCTTCCGGCGGACCCCGTTCCCTCGCTCGGACTCCTTGTCGAACGCGCTCGGCTTCGAGAGGCCGGGCGGCGTGTCGGTGAAGGACGAGACCGGTGGCGTCGGGGGTTCGCACAAGGCGCGTCACCTCTTCGGGATTCTCGTGTACCTGGAGGTCACGCGCCGCCTCGGGATCGGCCCGGGCGTCGATGCGCCGCTCGCGATCGCGAGCTGCGGGAACGCCGCACTCGCGGCCGCGATCGTGGCCCGCGCGGCGAAACGGCCGCTCGAGGTGTTCGTGCCGGTGTGGGCGAACGGCCGCATTGTCGCCCGGCTCCGCGAGCTCGGCGCGCGTGTCACCGACTGCCCCCGCCGAGGCGACGAGGCCGGCGATCCGAGCGTGCTCCGCTTTCGGGAAGCCGTGAACAGCGGGGCCATTCCGTTCACGTGCCAGGGATCGGAGAACGGGCTCACGATCGAGGGGGGCGAAACGCTCGGCTGGGAGATGGCGTCGGCGTTCGCCCGGGAGGGGCGGGTGCCCGATCGCCTGTTCGTACAGGTGGGGGGCGGCGCGCTCGCGACCGCGGTGATCGCGGGATTGCGGGAGGCCCGGGATCTCGGCGCGATCGAGACGCTGCCGCGCGTGCACACGGTGCAAACGGAAGGCGGCTGGCCGCTCAAGCGCGCGTACGATCGCGTGGCGGCTCGGATGCTGATCCGCCTCGGCGGCGACGCCCTGAATCCGCCGCCGGGAAGTCCCGACGCCGTGGAACAGTTGCGCGACGCCTTCCCGTCCGACCGAGTCCAGAGCGAGCTGGAGTACGCGTCAACGCATCGGTCGGAGTTCATGTGGCCGTGGGAACCGGAGCCGCACAGCCTGGCCGACGGCATTCTGGACGACGAGACCTACGACTGGCTCGCGGTCGTCCGCGGCATGATCGAGACCGGCGGCGGCCCGGTCGTCGTGAGCGAGGATCTGATCAAGGAAGCGAACGACCTGGCCCAGAACGCTTCGCCGAACGGCGTCAGCCATACCGGTTCGGCGGGGCTGGCCGGCCTCGTGAAGCTGGTCCGGGACGGCGAGGTGAAGCCATCCGAGTCGGTCGTCGTGCTCCTGACGGGGCTGCGCCGGGTCTAGCTGCTTCCGCGTATCTAGTCCCGTCGCTTGGGATGGAGGCGCCCAGCGCAACAAACGGCGACGCCGGAAGAGGCGTCGCTAATGAAAGGCTTCGGTGACCTTCACGGGCGCTTCTCGGCCGAAGCTCGGGTGTGCTGCCCCGCGCGCTGGCTTGTGCGTATTCCACCACCGCTCCGCCCGCACCTGATCCCAGTGGTCAGCATCCACCGCCGCGTCCAGGCGACGGGACAGCTCCGCCGCTCACGTCGGCCGGTCAGTCGGCTTCTTCTCGAGACACTCCAGGACGAGTGCATCCAGCCGTTGAGGAACCGCGATTTCACTCGTGCTCGAGGGCGGCGTCGGTGTGCCTCATTGACGTGAGCGAGGATGGTCGCCATGGAGGACTCCCGCTCAAACGCGTCTGCGGCCGTGTCCACCGTGTAGGACGAATGATCCACGCAGTGCCTCTCCGCCTGGAGGGTCCAAGGGCGCATCGGAGGGTGTCAAGCTGACATTGGCTGCGCGAGCGACGAGCCTCTCAAACCGATGACGCTCGATGACTCGGGCGTTCCCAGGGGTGGGCGTCGACCGTCTCTCGTAGGAAGAACTCGGGGGCCTCTCAGGCGGCGGCCCGCGCGGTCACCCGACCCAACCGTCCAAGAGCGCGGCGGCAGGCTCGCGGAATCGCGTCAGCAGAATCATGGCCGCGACGATGAACGGCTTGTGCCCCGCCTCCCGGTAGGTGTCCAGGCGATACCGTTCGAACACGCTCGCCGCCACCTCGCCCTGCTCGCAGCTGACGCCGGAAATGTCCGCCGGCAAGCAGTGCATGTAGAGCGCCCGACCGTCCTTCGTCCGCGCCATGCGCTCCTCGGTGCACTCCCAGTCCGCGAACTTCGCGTTGTGTGCGAGCGCTTCCTTCTCCAGCCGGGCAAGCTCGTCCGTCTTGCCCGCGCCGCGCAGCTCGGTGCGCTTCTTCATCGCCCAGAGCGGCGCCCAGCTCTTGGGATAGACGATGTCCGCGCCGTCGAACGCCTCGTCCATCGAGTCGGTGATCGCGAACGAGCCGCCACTTGCGGTCGCGTGACGTCGCGCCGC
>JALGZO010000706.1 GCA_025774865.1 bacterium
CCACCCCGAGGGCGACGAGCCAGGGAAGCGCGACTCCGGGTCGTTCGCGGGACAGAGCGGGGGCGGTCAATCCGGACGTGGACCGCCCCAGGCGCGAAGCAGGGCCGGGACGGAGGCAAGCGGACCGAGGCTGCTGCGCAACCGGCCGCCCGCGTCCCCGGGCGCCTCCAGCCGGTCGAGGAGAGACTGGGACACGATCGCGAGCGATGCCGAGAGCGCGAATCCGAGGAGCGTCGAGATGATCACGATGATGGACCGGCGCGGACGGGACTTGCGGATGGGGGGCACCGCTTCGTCGAGGACGGTGATCGTCGTCTGGTCGCGTGCCTGTCGGATCCGGGCTTCCTCGTACTGCGCGGTGAGGAGCTGGTAGACCTTCTCCTGAACCAGGACCTCGCGCTTGAGATCGGCGAACTCGATCCCGAGGGAGGGAATCCGTCGCAGCGGGAGCAGGCCGCCCGGCAACTCGGAGTCCGTCGCCGCGGAGTCCGCCGAGGTCTCGTCGCGGGGACTGCGTCCCTCGAGGACTGAGAGGCTCCGTTCGATCTCGCGGATCTCGTTCTCCAGCTGTCGCACGCTGATCTGCTCCGCGGTCGCGTACTGTTCGAGGACGCGCTTCTTGATTTCGCGCGCCGTCTTTTGGGCCTGGAGCTCCGCGATCGCCTCGACCGTGACGCGGGCCTGCTCCTTGAGCTCGATCGCTCCGTGAGCTTCCTGATAGCTAAGAAGGCGCTCCGCGGCGTCTTTCATCCGGCCCCGGTTCTCGTCCATGCAGACCTGAATGAACTCGAGAGTGCGCCGCGCGTCATCGACGCTGATCTCGCGGTTGAAGGAGTCGAGCACGGCCAGGAACGCGTTCGCGAGGTTTGCCGCCCGGTCACCGTCGCGATCCTCCACTGTCACGTTGATCAGTCCTTCCGGAGACGTTCCGACCTTGAGGCGTCGACCGAGCGCCTTGATCGCGTGCGTGCGGGACTTCGCTTGGTACGCATCGACCAAATCGAACTGATCGACGACCAACCCGCGCGTCCTTCGGCTCTTCAGGATTCCGATGGTCAGGTCCACCATCGGGGATCGGCCCAGCAGCCGCTGGGCGGCGGCCCGCGTCGCTCCGACCGCGCCGCCCGTGAACTGGCCCATGAGGTCGCCGACGTTCATGATCGAGCCGCGTTCCGACGGCGGCAGGATCGTGGCCGTGGACGAGTACCAGGTCGGCAGCAGGAGACTGGTCACCACGGAAACGACGGCCGCCACGATCGTCACGCGGACCACGAAGCGTCGCCACTCCAGGACGATGCCGGCCAAGGACTCCGAGCTCTTCAATCGCCCGGACCGGTGATGTGGGCTGCCGGCGCGAGGAGGGCCGGGAAGAGAATCGTCGCCAGGATCGGGAACCCCACGGGGCGAGGGGCGGGGAACGGCCATCCCATGGAAGTTCGACACTCCTCGGTGGATACGGACCGATACCCCAGTTCGGTCGGCATGTTGCGCGACCGCTTGAGATATTCGGTTTGTCCCCGCGGGGTGTCAAGATCGATCCCGGGCTTGGAACTCGGGCCGTGACAACGCGATACGGCCGTCAGGGGCCACTGAAGAACCGGACTCACCCCCAGGGGATCACACCTACGGCCCGGATTCGCGTCGTCAACACGAAATCGCTCAGCTCGAGGAACAACCCGGGAGCGGCGACCAGGTCGGATCGGATGGCGCTGCCTCCGTAAGTGCAGCCGTGGACATCCACCGCGGCGGGTGAACGGCCGTGACTGTCGTACCAGCCGCCCGACACCAGAAACGAATCCCCACCAAGCGAGATCAACGTGTAGATCGAGTTTCGTGTTCGCACGATCACTCGGTCACCGATGCTCAGGTCTCGCTTACGGACGACCTCGTCATCGAGAGAGTGTGCCGCGATCGCCCCGAGGGTCCGCACCCGGATCCCGGATCGCCTGATCGAAGTCGTGGTCGTCGGGTCGCTCATCGGAGGCAAATCGTCAGGGGAGGAAGGAGACTTTGGCCACGAGCGACCGGGTCGGTGCGGTGACTCGCACGAAGTAGATCCCGGCGGGCACGCGCCGGTCGGCTTCGTCACGACCGTTCCACATGACACGGGCGCGGCCCGGGCGCTCGGCTGAGCCGCGGAGCGACTTGATGAACCGCCCCTGGACGTCGAACACTCGGATCTTCGCGTCCGCGGCCTCCGGAATCTCGAATCGAATATCCACCTCGGTGGTGAACGGGTTGGGCGCCGCCTCGATCCGCGCCGTCCTTGGCGCGGGAAGGATCGGGACCGAGACCGGCCCGTCGTCCCAACGCGCCATGCGCTGGGAGGGAAGACCGCCTGCGTTCAGAAAGTTCCCGCCCACGAGGAGGCTTCCGTCAAACACCGTGAGGGCGTTGACCAGACCGTCCATCCCGCCGTCGAGGTCGCTCCAGGACGTGCCGTTCCAGCGCGCGATGCGAAGCGCCGGGTTGCCGCCGGCCGAGGTCAGTGGGCCGCCGGCGACGAGATCTCCGGCGAACACGGTGAGCGCATGGATTCCCACGCTGACTCCGGCCCCGAGCGGTAGGTACGTCGCCCCGTCCCACTGCGCGACGTGGTCCACGTTGACGACGTTCGGAGGGGCGCCCCCCTGGGTGAAGAACCCGCCCAACGTCAAAAGGCCACCGTACGTCGTGATGGCCCGGACGCCTGCGTTCATTCCGGTGTCGAGATCGCCCCACGAGACGCCGTCCCACGACGCGATGGCGAGCGCGGGATTGCCGCCCGCCTCGGTGAAATCCCCGCCGACGTAGAGAACGCCGTCCTTCACGTGAAGCGCGTCGACCGGGCGGTCGACTCCGCTGCCGACCGTCGACCAGGACGTTCCGTTCCACCGGGCAATGCGATTCGCCGGGGCGCCGCCCGCCTCCAGGAAGAAGCCGGCCGCGTAGAGCTCCTGGTCGTAGACGGCGAGAGCGACGACGACGTCGTTCACGCCGCTCCCGAGGGCGTTCCAGGACGAACCGTCCCACGCGGCCACGTGGTTCACGGTGTCGCCGCCCGCCGTGAGGAACTTCCCGCCGGCGACGAGCTGTCCCTCGTACACCGTGAGGGCGTGCACGTCGTCGTCCGTACCCGCACCGAAGGCGGACCACGAGGCGCCGTTCCACGAGGCGATGAAGTCCGCGGGCGTGGCGCCGGCGTTCGCGAAGTCGCCGCCCACCGCGAGCTCGCCGTTGTACTCGGCCAGTGCGCGCACGCGAGCGTCGGCGCCATTGTCCTCGAAACCGCTCCACCAAGCGGCATGCGCGTCGGAGGCCAGCGCGGACACAGTGGCCACGAAGATCATGTGACGATACGACATGCCTGCCACGCTAGCAGGTCGCGGAGCGCGCTGCAAACGGCGCGTCACGCACCGGGAGCAGCCCCCGCGGCACACTCGATTCCCTGTCGCTCCGCCGCCGTGATACCGTTGACCGCGCGGCGGAGAGGAAATCCGCGAAGAGAGGTAGTCATGGCCGACTCGTGCCTCATTCCCGACGAGATCGAGCAGCTCGCCGACATCTCGTTCACGAACGATGGCGAGCCGAGCCTGAAGCTCGATCTGTATCGATTGCGAGGCGTGCGCTTTCGAGAGTCGAGACCGGTCGTCGTCTGGCTCCACGGCGGTGGATGGATGTCGGGCGACAGGGAGCGCGGCGTCGAGCGGATCTTCGGCCTGGTCCGCGCGGGCTTCATCGGAGCATCCCTCGACTACCGTCTCTCCCAGGACGCTCTGTTTCCCGCGCAGCTGCACGATTGCAAGTGTGCCGTCAGGTTTCTGCGCGCCAACGCGTCGAAGTACGACATCGATACCGAGCGAGTCGGCGTCTGGGGAGCTTCCGCCGGAGGCCACCTGGCGTCGCTCCTGGCCGTGACGGATCGCGAACGATCGCTCGAGGGAAGCCGCGGGTGGGAGACGTTTTCCAGCCGGATTCAGGCTGCCTGCTCATGGTTCGGTCCGTCGGACCTCAATGTGTCGGGGCAGTTCCCGCCAGGAGTCATGCCCCGATTCCCGAATCTGAGTGCGGATTCGGCCGAAGGAAGGCTGGTGGGCGGACCGGTGACCGAGCGACAGGAGCTCGTGTCAATGGCGAATCCGATTCGGTACATCCACCCGGGCTCTCCGCCCATCCTGTTGATGCACGGCGCGAAGGACGATACGGTGCCGCTCGCGTCCAGTGAGCGGTTCCATGAGCAGCTCGTCGCGCGGGGAGTGTCGGCACATCTCCACGTCCTCAAGAACGGCCACCACAACGCTTATCTCTGGGGTGACCACCACTTGCAGCTGGTGAACGAGTTCTTCGAGTGGCATCTCCGAGAGCCTGCCCTCTGAGTCTTCTACGCGAAGCCCCATAGTCGAACCGGTCGCCGGCGGGCTCCCCAGTCGCCGGGCTGCGGGCGAAAGACCCCCGCGCAGGCCAGCCCGCACGTGGCGCAGCGGCCACCGGGCTCGAGAGTCCAGTCGGT
>JALGZO010000707.1 GCA_025774865.1 bacterium
CTCAAGGAGCTGGGCAAGCTCGTGGACTACCAGGCGCCGAACATTCGCTATCTGCGTTCGGAAGAGACCATGCATCTCGATCGCGGCGCCATCGTCGAGTACAAGACCATGACGCTCAGCTCGGGGCGCATCGACTTCGACGCGAACGCGGAGACGATGACCGCGGGGGGGGACCCGTCACCGGTTCTCGTCGACCAGGGCGGCGAGGTCATGGGTACGGACATGCGCTACCACCTTCCGACCGAAAAAGGCGAGATCCTCCGCGGCAAGACCCAGTTCGAGAACGGTTACTACACCGGAACGGACATCTGGCGCATGGGCGAGAACGAGCTCGCGGTGCAGGAAGCTCAGTACACGACGTGCGATCTGGACCACGCGCACTATCACTTCGAGTGCAGGGAGATGAAGATCTATCCGGACGACAAGATGGTGGCGAAGCCGGTCATTCTGAAGGTCCGGCAGATTCCCATCTTCGCGCTGCCGTACTACATGACCTCGCTGTCGAAGGACCGTCGTTCCGGTTTCCTGCTGCCGCGACTCGAGCTCGGCGTCGACGATACCCGCGGGCGGTTCATCCGGAACCTCGGCTACTACTGGGCTCCGAACGACTATTCCGACTTGTGGACGTCGTTCGACTTCTATCCGCAGAATGAGCAGATCGTCACGTACCTGAACGGGCGGTACCACCTGCGGTATCGGTTCCAGGGGTCGGCTTCGATCAAGTACAACCGCGACGTTCCGCGGGACAAGAAGGAAATGGCGCTCGAGATCGACCACCGCCAGACGTTCTCGGACACGATGGAGTTGAGGGCCAGCGGCCGGTTCACATCGTCGAGCTCGATCTACCAGAACATCGACGACGCTCAGCGGCTGGATCGCGAACTCCAGTCGCGAGCGACGCTCAGCAAAAGGTTCGCGGGGTCGAGGAACCTCAACGCCGAGATCGAGCGGGTGGAGAATCTGGACACCGGTCGGGTCAATCAGCTGCTCCCGGCGATCAACTTCACGCAACCGAGTACGCCGTTTGCGGGGCGAAGAGAATCCCTCCCCGGGGAAGAGCGTAGGCGCGGTCTCCTGGACGTCACTTACTACAGTCTCGGGTCACGCTTCGTGAACCAGCGCAACCAACCGCCGGAAGGAGCTAGCGAGGACCACGTGGGCTCGCAGACCGACCTCCGGATCAGCGGCACGATCGATGCCTCCCGTTTCTTGAACCTGAGCCCTTCGGTGACCAGCGAGTTCACCTGGATCGACGTGGACAAGTTGGGCAAGAGAAACCCGCTTCGGGCGACGTACGGGACCTCCGTGTCGGCCCGCACGAACATCTACGGCACGTTTCTGGGAAGCATGGGTCCGATTCGCGGCGTCCGCCACGTCATCAACCCGTCGGTGTCGTGGGGGTGGGCGCCGGAGTTCGAACAGTACTTCTTCACGAACGAAAGCGGCGTGAAGGAGGATCGTTTCTACAGTTTCGCGGGTATCCGCGGCACGCCCCGTAAGACGAACAGCATGAGCTTTTCACTCAACAACCTGCTGCAGTCGAAGCTGCTGCGAGGCGACCGGGAGACGCGTTACGACGTCCTCAACCTCTCGAACTCCATCAGCTACAACCTTCTGGCGAGGGATACCGGAAGGAAGCCGCTCTCGTCGCTCTCCAGTCGCATGACGGTGCTGACGGCGCTTCCGATCAACCAGTCGTACTCGGTCTCGCACGACCCTTACACCTGGGATCTGCTGAGCAGCTCGGTGACCACGCGGGCTCGCCTCTCGTCGAACATGCTGGCGGGGCGACCGGAACGCGCGGATGATCCGCCCCCCGTCTTCGACGACCACAGTGATCCTGCGGGGCCCGGAAGCGATCCCGTCGGGGCGGGCCGTGGCCGGACGCCGTCGCGTGGCCGCTTTCAAGCGGGAGCGTGGAGTCTCGATGCGAGCCACTCACTGCAGCGGTCGACCGGCGCCGCTCGATCGTCGAATCTCGTGTTCAGATCCCGCTGGTCGCCGACTTCGAACTGGGAGGTCCTGTTCAACTCGCAGTACGACCTGCGCAACGGCATCAACACGAGACAGGACTGGACGGTGGTCCGGATCATCCACTGCTGGGAGTTGTCGTTCAGCCGGCGCCTGCTGGGCGGCGAGTGGCAATACTCCTTCCGGGTCAGCGTGACCGACATTCCGGACATCCAGGCGGAACGCGGCCAGTTCACGACGGGAAGTACGTCGACGAGCCTTCCGGGAGGGGATCTCTTCTAAGGCTCCGGCGTGTCACGCACCCACGCGCGAATCTCGTCGCTCGTGAGCGTGCCGCGAGTGAACGACTCGTAGCTTCCGGTTCTCCGCAACGACTCCACGGCGTTCTTCATCGCGGTGATGCTGGCCCGGATGAGCCCGGGCCCGAAGCTGAGCCGGGCGACGCCGGCGGCCTCGAGTTCCGGGGCGGACGCCGCCGACACCGTGGCCAGGACGTTGAGCGGCCCGCCGACGGCGGCCCGGATCTCGGTCAGGGTCGGAAGATCGCCGACCGTGATGGGATAGAAGCAGTCGGCGCCCGCCTCCACGTAAGCGTGTCCCCGTTCGATCGCCTCCGTCACCCGCGCGGCGCGGGGGCCGCCCTCCTTTCTGAGAAAGACGTCCGTCCGGGCGTTGATCACGAGAGGGACGTCCTCTTCCACGGCCATGGCGCGTACGGCCCGGATCCTCGCGCACTGGAGCTCGATCGCGTGGAGCTCTCCGCCCTCGGTGACGCTGTCCTCGAGGTTGATGCCGACCGCACCGGCTCTGAGTACCTCCCGGACGTTGGCCGCGACCGTCTCGGGCTCGACGGCGTAGCCCGCCTCCAGGTCCGCGGTGACCGGCACCGAGACGGCGCCGGCGATCCGGCGGACGACCTCGACCATCGTCGAGACGCGGATTCGCTGGCCATCGTCGTAGCCGAGCGAGAACGCCACCGCGGCGCTGGCGGTGGCGACCGCAGGGAAGCCGAGTTCCTCCAGGAGACGAGCCCCCAGGGGGTCCCAGACGTTCGGGAGGACCAGGATCTCGGGGGCATGGTGCAGGTCGAGAAAGGTCCCGGCCCGGTCGGTTTGCTCGGATCGATCCAACGGACGCACTCCTCGAGGGGCTTCTGGCCGCTCTCCGATCCCGGAGGCCGTTTCGGTCGCCGGTGCTTCCCCCTCAAGTAAGTCCCCGCGGCCGACGAAAAACGGGATCGGAGGACCAAATGACGCTTCAGCCTATCCAGATCGAAAGCCTGCTGCACGGAATGGTCAAGTTCGATGCGTCCGATCTCCACATCAAGGTCGGAAGCCCTCCTACGTACCGAATTCATGGACTCATCCAGCCGGTCAAGAACCTGTCGCCGCTTGCCCCGGGAGACACGGCCGGACTGGCCAAGCAGATCCTGACCGCCGCGCAGCTGACCGAGTTCGAAGAGGTCGGCGATCTGGACTGCGCGTACAGCATTCCCGGTCTCGCTCGCTTCCGCATCAACGTGATGAAGCAGCGCGGGTCGACGTCGCTCGTCTTCCGCAAGGTCCCGACAGAAGTTCCGGACTGCGAGACGCTGGGGCTGCCTCCGATCTGCAAGAGCCTCGCGATGAAACCGCGCGGGCTCGTGGTCGTCACGGGTCCGACCGGCAGCGGGAAGTCCACGACGCTCGCGGCCATGATCGACCATCGGAATCAGAACGAGCGCGGCCACATCCTGACGATGGAAGATCCGGTGGAGTTCATTCACAAGGACAAGTTGAGCATCGTCAACCAGCGCGAGATCGGCGCCGACTCCGCTTCATTCGCGGCGGCGCTGCGACGCGCGCTGCGCCAGGACCCGGATGTGATACTCGTCGGGGAGATGCGCGACCTCGAGACGATCGCTCTGGGAATCACGGCGGCGGAAACCGGCCATCTCGTGCTCGGCACGCTCCATACGACGGGTGCGATCCAGACCGTCGATCGAATCATCGACGTATTCCCACCAGAGCAGCAGCAGCAGATTCGCGTGCAGCTCGCCGCGACGCTGCAGGGTGTCGTGTCCCAGGTGCTGTGCTCCAAGGTCGGCGGGGGCCGGATCGCCGCGCACGAGGTCATGATCGCGACGGATGCGGTCCGCGCGTGCATCCGCGAAGGCAAGACCTCTCAGCTGCAGACGATGCTCCAGACGGGCAGCAAGCTCGGGATGCAGCTCCTCGATGGATGCCTGGCGCGCCTCGTCCAAGAGGGGAAGGTAGAGCTGAAGAACGCGCTCGCGAAGGCCCACAGTCCGCAGGCGATCGAGAGAGCCGCCGGCGCGGAGGCCGCCGCGGTCTAGCCAGCTGGCCACCGACCCGGCCGCTTGTTAACCTCTCGGGATGACCGAGGAGAGCTTCCGGAAGACCTTCCTCATCATCCTGCTCGTCGTCATCTCCGCCACGTTCGTGGCGATGATCCGCTATTTCCTGCTCACGATCCTCCTCGCCGGGATCTTCGCGGGTCTCAG
>JALGZO010000708.1 GCA_025774865.1 bacterium
GTCTCCGGCGAGAACTTCACCGCCCAGGGGAACATCCTCGTCGGCGAAGAAACCGTCGCGGCGATGGGGGAGGCCTTCCGGACCACCGGGGACATGCTGGGGGAACGACTCATGCGTGCGCTGGAGGCCGGGCAAGCGGCCGGCGGGGACTCCCGCGGCCAGCAGTCGGCCGCCATCCTGATCGTGAAGGAAGGTGGTGGCTACGCCGGCTACGACGATCGTTACTGCGATCTCCGCGTCGACGATCACTCCGAGCCGATCGCGGAGCTGCGTCGCATCTTCGACATGTGGAGAATCGACGCGATGATCCGCCGGGGCTACCAGCTCGTGGAAAGCGAGCGGTACGACGAGGCGTTCCGCCTCGGGCAGCAGCTACGGAGACTCGATCCGGAGAACGGCGAAGTCTTCTACCACTGGGCGTGCTGGCTCTCGCGCGGCGGCGAGGGGGCGGCCGCCCTGAAGCGACTCACTGTCGCGATGGACCTCGAGCCGTCTCTCGCGAAGCAGGCGCTGAGTGATCCGGACCTCGAGCCCCTGCGGGACGATCCGCTGTTCCAGCACATCGTCGGGCGGTGACCGGGATCTCCTACGCCTTGACACCCGCTCCGTAGATGTTGAGCAGGAACCGCTGCCCCACGAGAAAGAGCACGGTCACCGGGGCCATGTAGAATAGACCCACCGCTGCGAGTAGCCCGAAATCGGTGAACCGATAGTCGCCGATCAGACTCTGCAGATAGAGCGAGAGCGTCCAGCTCTTCCCCGACACGATCAGCGTGAACGGCAGGATGAACTCCCCCCACGCCGAGAGCAGCGCGAACGTGCCGAGCGCGAGAAGGCCCGGCCGCACGAGGGGCAGCGCGATTCGCCAGAAGATGGTCCAGCGACGAGCGCCGTCCACGAGGGCCGCTTCCTCCATGTCCTCCGAGAGATCGTCGAAGAAGCCCTTGAGGAGCCAGATCCCGAGCGGGAGATCGAGCGCCACCTTCACCAGCACGACGCCGAGCAACGTGTCGAAGAGTTGCAGGACCCGCAGAACGTAGAAGATCGCGATCAGGAGGCTCACTGCCGGGAACGCGTGCAGCACGAGCACCAGTCCGAGGTAGAGCCCGCGCCCACGGAACCGTAGTCGCGAGATCGCGTACGCCGCCATCGCGGACACGAGCACTTCCGCCACCGCGACACCGCCCGCGAACAGCAACGTGTTCCCGAGCACGATCCAGATCGACGGCCGACGGCCGACCGCTTCCCACAAGAAGCGCCAGTTTTCCGGCTGCCACCCGCCCACCGGCAGCAGTCCGTGCACCTCGCGACTGACCGACGTCAGCACGAGCCACAGGTAACCAGCGGCGAGCGGCAGGCTCAAAGCGACAAGCGCCAGCAGCCACAGCGGCCAGGCCCGGGGCCCGTGGGGCACGACGCTCGTCGTCCTCATCGGGTCGCTCCGCCCGCGACGAGGTCGCGGAATCGGAAGAGCCGCAGGTAGAACAACGAAAGCACGATTCCGGCCACGACGAGGAGGGCCGCCATCGCCGCGCCGAGTCCGAACAGCGAGTTCGCGTGATACGTCGAGAACGCCTGATGGTAGGCGTGGAGCGCCCACACTTCCGTGCGGTAGAAACCGGGGCCTCCGTCCGTGAGCAGCAGGATGTACTCGAACGACGTGAGAAGCGACAGAGTTTGGTACGTCGTGACGAAGAGTATCGGCCAGCGCAGGAGCGGCAACACGACGCGGGACATCGTCGCCCACGCGCCCGCGCCGTCGACCGCCGCGGCGTCGAAGAGCTCTCGCGGAATCGAGCGGATCGCCGACGTGAAGATGAGCATCCCCATGGACGCTCCGACCATTCCGTTCGCCAGCACGATCGTCGTCCAGGGATGTGCATTCACCCAGTTCTTCGAATCGCCGGTCACCTGGCTCACGAGCCCGTAAGGCGCCTCGCTCATGAGGCTCAGCCACAGCAGGACGTACACGACCGGCGACGAGATCCGCGGCAGGAGCCAGAGCGCGCGGACCTGGTCGCCGATGCGTGCCGGCACCCAGCTCGTCGCGATGGCGAGGAAGAGCCCCATGCCGATGTTGAAAAGAAGCGTGCCGGCGACGTATCGCACGGTGTTCATCATGATGGTCGGCGTGAAGCGGCTGCCGAGCACGTCGCGGTAGTTGTCGACGCCGATCCACGAGGGGTCGCCGAACGTCGCCGTCGAGAGGTCCGTGAACGACAGCACGAGCGTGGCGATCACGGGAACGAGGAAGAAGAGCGCGACGAGCACGCTCGCCGGAAGGAGGAAGCCGGCGGCTCTCACCGGATGATCACGTCGTCGTCGAGCGTGCGGCGAAGCTCGTCGGCCACGATCTCCGTGGCCTCCTCCGCCGAGAACTGCCCGGACTCCACCGACGCGAGCCCGCGGAAGAACGTCTCGGTGAACTGGCCGAATCGCGAGTGGAGCGGCTGGAACGTCGTGTAGTCGAGCATGTAGGTCACGGCGGACGCGAACGGGTCGTCGCGGTAGTCGGGCCTCTCCGGCGTGGGAGTCAGCACGGCGAGGTGCGCACTGCCCAGCGCGTGACGGGCGTCGAGCTCGGGGACGGTCGCGAACGCGAGAAGACGCACCGCGAGCTCGGCATGCGCCGAGTCCTTCCACACCATGTAGGCCTGCGGCTGCGACAGCGTCGTCGGCCGCTCCCCCGCCCGCGCCGCCGGGTGCAGCGCGAACCCCCACGTCTTCCACAGGTAGTCGGCCCCCCCGCGGTCGTCGACATACTCCGTCGCCCACTGCGCCCACGTCCATGTCCCGGCCGAGGCGAACAGCACGCGACCATCGGTCACGGCGCGGTGCCACTCGCGTCGACTCGTCCCGATGAGGTCCGGCTTCGTCACGCCTTCGCGCACGGCCCGTTCGAGTAACCCGTACATCGCGAGCGTCGCGTCCCGCGAGAGGACGAGCCGCCCGCTCGCGTCGTCCTGTAACTCCCCCCCGAACGCGTAGTACGTGTGATAGAAATCGGCGCCGTTCACGGGCCGATGCCAGTACGCGTAGCCTTCGCGCACGACTCCCTTCGCCACGGCCTCCTTCCCCGTCCGCAGGAGATCGTCCCAGGTGAACTCACCCCGTCGGATGCGCTCCGGCAGCGCTTCGATCTCGGCCTCGCTCCAGCCGACGGCCGCCAGAAGCCCTTTGTGGTAGTAGAGCGGCCGCGCTTCCGTGTCCTGGGGCACGCCCCAGATTCGGCCGCGATACCTGACGGCGGGCCAGAGGCTCGGGTGGACCGCCTCGAACGGAGAGTGCGCGGCGAGTCGATCGTCCAGGGGCAGCAGGTAGCCGGCGTCGCTCCACGGCGCGATGTCGACGTGGGCGGACTGCACGATGTCCGCGACCTTACCGCTTTCGAAGCCGAGGAGAACCCGCCGGCGGTGGGCTTCCCAGCTGTCGCTCTCGAAGCGAGTGTCGACCTGTACGCGCGTCTCCGATCCCTCGGCCATGAGCCGGGCGTTGAGCGCCAGAGCCGCGGCCTCGAGATTCGACGCGCGCGTGACCGCGGCGTCTTCCGGTCCGATCGTCCAGGCGCGGAGGACGACCGTGTCCGCGGCCGCCGTCCGGGCGAGTCCGATCGCGAGTAGGAGCGCCCTTATCATGGTGGGCGCCACTATATACGATCGCGGGGCCCGGGCATCGCCCGGACCCCGCAGAGGCGGCCACGACCGGGGGTCGGCGCGACTTACTTCGAGGCCACCTCGACCGACTGGACCGGCACGCAACGGAGGGAGACCGCAGCGGACTCGAGGAACGGCAGCTCCGGGTGATCCTCGTAGACGATCAGCCGAAGGTGGACGACGCCGAGCTCGTCGATTCCGGCGGCCATCGCCTCGATCTCGTGTGATTGCCGCGTCCACGGGAACGCGGGCCCGCAGTCGACCCAGTCACCGCCATCCCACGAAGCCTGAAGCTGCCCACGACCCTGCACCGGCCCGTCCCGCAGCTCCTGGTACGCGCGGACGAGAAACTCTTCGCCCGCCATCCGCAGCTCGCCGTGGCGTGGCTCTACGATCCGTATCTCTTCTCGGGTTGCGGCTGCGGCGCTCGCTCCGCCGTCGGACCCGGTCGAGGGACCGATCAACGAGTCGGCGTTCAGACAGCCGCCCATCATCAAAGCCGAGGCCAAGAGGCCGGTAAGAATCGCGGTACGCATCTCTTCCCTCCTTCCGGGTTGGCTCGGGAGAGAAATGCAGGAATGGGGCCAGCCCGATAGTCGGGGGAAACGGGCCGTGGGCGGGGTTCCACGGTCGTCGCGACGGCCGGTCGCCAGGGCGGAGACCGCCGGTCGTCGTGGAGCGGGCCGGAGACCGCGATCTCCGTAGCCGGAGTCTGCATTCCTGCCTATGATTGAATCACTGCCCCCCGTACCCCTCGGGAGCCACCGCGTGAAACGCAACCTCCTCCTCATCGCCGCTGTCGCCGCCGTCCTGGGCGC
>JALGZO010000709.1 GCA_025774865.1 bacterium
TGACGCGTTCGAGGGTGCCTCCCCGACCTCGCGAAGCTCGACTCCTCCGGATGGCGACCGGAACTCGGTCACGCCGGTCGGCGTCCGCGCTCCCGATGCCCTCCAACCGTCGGGGTAAGGGACAGAAGTGACCCTCGTCGACGGAGACGAGCCCGCAATCTCGCTCCCAGCCGCCAGAGAGCCCCAGCGGCGGGAGGCCGGGGACCCCCTCGAACGCGTCAGCGCAGCGCAGGCGAGCTACAATCCTCTTCGCGAGCCGAGCAGCAACGGCGGGCGAGGGGGTCCCCGGCCTCCTGCCGCTCGGAGCCAATCAAAGTAATGGGAAGTGTGATTCGGGGCGGAACACTAGTGTCCCGTCTCGCGACGGGACACTAGCCGAGGACGGACGAGCCGAGGACGGACGGAAGGAATTACCGCAGGAGTTGCATCTTCCTCGAGCGGACGACCTCCCCGTCCACCCGAAGCTCGTAGAAGTAGACACCGGATGTCACCGCCACCCCTCGGTCGTCGCGGCCATCCCACTGAACCTCGTGCACACCGGCGCCACGAACCTCGTTCGTCAGCGTCCGCACTGCACGGCCCCGAATGTCGAACACCCGCAGCGATACCTCACCGGTCCGCCCGAGAGAAAACGCGATGTCGGTGGAAGGCCTGAACGGGTTGGGCCGGTTCTGATGGAGCGTGTACGTGGGGCCCATGACCCCGCTCGCGATTTCCGGGGCGTCCGTCGCATTCAGGCCCGAATACTTCGCGTCGGCCGCCTGCGAGTTCGCCTGCAGATCGGCGAGGCTCGTCCCGGCGGCGATCGCGAACGCAGCCACTGCCGTTCCGCCGGGCGCGATCGTGAACGGACCGGTGGCAATCATCATCCCGATGTCCGCGTTGTTGATGTTCGTCACCGCGAAGCCGCCGGCCAACCACGCCGCCTTGGTGGTGTTGTCGTGGACGTCGGAACCGGCGCCGCTGGAGATCAGCGCGCGATAGCTCCGGACACCCTCCGCGTTGAGCACGCGGACGCCCGCACGATTGGGGGTCGAAGGATCGGACACCCAGCCGAGTCTATTCACCGCGTCGTAGTCGACCGAGTTGTTCGCGAAGACGCCGTTGAAATCCCAATCGATGATGAGGCCCACGTTGAGATCGGTGATCGTCGAGCCCGACTCGTTCGTGAGCCTGTACTCGAGAATCACGTAGTCGTCGTCCGGGGCGTCGGCGCACGCGAAGGTCCTCTGCGTGACACGGATCCCGAGCGGCGTGCTCGCCGGGGTGGGGGTCGTCACGGACCCGGTCCGGTTCGCGACGGAATCGTTCCACTCCGCCGTCGTTTCCTGATCGGTCTGTACCCCGGGCGTCGAAATACTCAAATCCGTGAGGGGAAGGAAGTCGGCGTCCTGCGTGAAAGTCGTCGTCGCGTCTTGGATGCGGTAGTCGTCCGACACATCGGTGTTGCCTTCGGCCGCGAAGATCAGAGAACCTTCGAATATGTGATTGAGTCCGACCGGGAACTCGAATCCGAGACCCACGCCCGCGCCGCCGGTCACGCCGACATTGCCGTGATTGGTGACGGTCAATCGAACGTTGTTCACGTCGTGAGTCGCCACCTGGTACTCCTGCCCGGTCGTGTCGTAGAGATTCAACGCCCCGCTGATGTCGTCTGGATGGAGCGAGGCCCAACTCAGGTTGCACGGGCCGGTCGAGGGGAACATCGTGGCCGCGCCGAACGGCGAGTGGCCGAGCCCGACCAGGTGGCCGGCCTCGTGCGTGCCCACGCCCAGGAGCACGAACCGGCCGACGCAACTCTGCTCCGCGTCCGCCTGGGTGATCCAGAGCACGTTGCGCGTGTAGGTGATGTCGTTCTCGATGTTGCGCATGAACCCGTCCCCGGCGGAGTAGTCCACGCCGAAGTCGAGGGTCGTCGAGGTCACCCCCAGGCAGCCACCCGTGCACTGATTCAGGCAGTCGCGCATGCTGACCACGTTCTGCCCGTCCGTCTGCAGTCCGCAGGGGAAGTTGGTCGTGACCTCCGGCCCCTCCTGGTGCGTGAACCCGACGCCGACCAAGTCTTGCCACGCGTCCATGGCGTCGCGAAGCTCCTGAAACTCCTCGTTCCCGGGAATGCTCGGCTCGTTGTGAAACGTATTGAGGCGCCAAGGGGCCGGCAGCGCGGGGTCTTGCCACTTGCCGCCGATGAAGGTGTACGCTTCCGCGACGGGTGCGAACAGCACGGCCGCGGCTATCAGAGCGAATCCAGCTGCTTTCATGAGTCACCCTCCGAAATGTCGAAGCGTCGTTCGACAGGACCTATCGTGAAGGGCGACTATCGTTCGCCCGCGGCAAGACGGATCGTCCACTCGAGATCCTCGCGCTGGTAGCGAATCTCCGGCTCCGGCGCGGCAACCTCGTGATCAGCGAACGAAACTCCAGACGGCTCTCGCTGCACGTACATCTCCCGTTGCGTGTCGGGATCGATCTCGAGAGTGTACTTGCCTCGATAGAAGCCCAGCGTGCGGAGCTTTCCGTCGTCGAGCTCCTCCAAGAACACCAGCACTCGTTCGCCGGGCCGGTAGACCGGCACGCCGTGCACGATGGTGGCCCGGTAACCGATCCGGCCCCCCATCTCCTGAAGCACGACCTGCCGCGGCACGGCGGCGCCGGCGAGGACGTCTTCGACGTCTAGGGTGACGTACGTGTGGGCCACGGTACCGTCCTCGGGCGCCCGTACCTCGACGTCGGAGACGGTGCCGGTGACTACGGCACGGCTCTGAAACACGAACTCGTCCAAATCCCAGTTCATCAACGTCGTGGCGTGCGCCGGCAACGCGAGGAACGGGATGCACGCGACCATGGCCAGAGCGGGATTCATTCGACGCATCAAAGCCTCCTGTGTATGGGGACTCCAGCCCGCAACAGGCTATCACACGACCGCTCGAGGAGCAGCAGAGAGCACTGGCCTCGCCAGGACGCCGGCCATGCTAGACTCCGCATCCGGGCAGAAAGGTAGCAAGGGAGTCCCCAAGTCGCGGGCAGAGCTTCGCCATGACGGACAACGTGGACTGGGTCGACTGTGATTTGCCCCCCATCGTTCCGCTCCTGCTCCTGAAGAGCACGGTCGTCTTCCCGCTGCAAGTCGCGTCGGTCCAGTTCTCGAGGGGCGCCAATCTTCGGCTCCTGGAGGAGAACAACGACCCGGACCAGATCGTGGGCGCAGGCGTAGCCGTGGATCCCGATGGCTCCTATGTCCGCCGCAACCTCGGTTCGATGGCGGTCGCCTGTAGGATTCTGAGTCGGATCAGGATGGGTCACGGCACCGCCCAAATCGTGTTGCAGGGACTCCGACGCATGCGGCTCAAGAAGATCGTCGCGTCTCGCCCCTACTTCCGGGTCGAAGCGGACTGTCTGAGCGACTCCGAGCCGGATGGTCCAGACGTTCAGGATCGCATTGCCGAAGCAATCCAGCTCCTGCAAGACCTGGTCAGGCTCGACGACCGCTACTCCGATGAGCTCGTCAAGGTCGTTCAGCTGAATCTCGAGAACGGCTCGCGATGCGCTGATCTCATCGCCGACATGGTCCAATTCGGTTATGCGGAGAAGAAGCAGGTGCTCGAGAAGCCGGACGTCTCGGCACGACTCAGCCTTCTGGCGGAACTGCTGCGGCGCGAGACCGCGCGGGCTCAGGTGACGAGGGAAGTGGAGGCCAAGACGGAGACCTCCATCGAACGCACCCAGCGAGAGACGTTCCTGCGCCAGGAACTGGAGATCATTCGTCGCGAGCTGGAGGAGCTGGATCCGGCGGAATCCGAGATGGCTACACTGACGGAGAGGATCGAAGGGAAACAGCTCCCGCCGTTGGTGGCCGAGGAGGCGCATCGTGAGGTGCAGAGGCTGCGCCACAGCGCGGTACGCGCGGGCGAGGGTTCGTCGATCCGCGCGTACATCGACTGGATGCTTTGCCTACCGTGGGAAGAGGTGACGAAGGATCGGCTCGATCTGCGCCGTGCGCGCCGAATGTTGGACAGACGGTACTTCGACCTGGGGGGTGCCCGGGATCGCCTCCTGGAGTTTCTGGCCGTGCGCAAGCTCGGCGGTGACACGCGATTGCCCATCCTCGGGATCATGGGGCCGCCGGGCACGGGTAGGACCAGCCTCGCGAGCACGATCGCCGAGGTGCTGGGCCGCCGACTCGTGCGCCTCTCGATGCACGGGATCCTCAACGAAGCCGAGATACGCGGCTACCGTCGCACCGATGGCGCTGCGCGACCCGGATGTATCTTGGAGGGCTTGCGGCAGGCGGGAGTGCGCAACCCCGCGATCCTCATCGATCACATCGACCGACTCGAGCCCCGGGTCGGAGAACCGATGCTGGCTCTTCTGGAGGCGCTTGATCCTGCGCGCAACAGCCGGTTTCGGGACAACTACCTCGGCGTTCCGTTCGATCTCTCGCAGGCACTGTTCATCATCACGGCGAACGTCGACGAAGACATCCCGGATGCTTTGCTGCCCTTCGTCTATTCCGTCGAACTGGCGGGCTACACGGAGCGCGTCAAGCTGGCCATCGCGTGTGAGAGCATTTGGCCTCAGGTCGTCGAGGAGCATGGGCTCACGGGCCAAGACCTGCGGTTGACAAAGGCTGCGGTGAAGAAGGCCATTCGCGAGTACACGAGGGAGGCGGGAGTTCGCGAGCTGAAGAACCAGCTGCAGATTCTCTGCCGGCGCCTCGCCGTCCGAGTGACGTCGAGCAGGAGCGGCCGCGTGTCGAT
>JALGZO010000710.1 GCA_025774865.1 bacterium
GGGAGAGTGCGTCTGGAGATTGTCAACGTGTTAGGGCAGCGCGTGCGCACCTTGGCCTTCGGGACAACGGACCCAGGACCGCACACCGCCACCTGGGACGCCTGCGACCAAGCGGGCCAGCGCGTCGCCGGCGGGACGTACTTCGTGAGGCTTCAGGCGGGTGGGGATGTGATGACGAGGAAGGTGGTGTTTCTGGGCGACTGAACTCGATCTGCTCGTTACCACCACTACGGCGGCGAGCATCGTGATACGGAATATCCGGGAGGGAGAACCGATGTGAAACGGCGATCCCGTGTCCGTGTAATGGAGTCGTGCCGGGAGAAAGCGATGCGACTTCTCATCGACGAGTGCAGGTTCTTCTGCTACCGGGTGGAGAGGCGCGAGCCGCCGCCGTCCGACGCGGTGTCCGTGGAGCAGGAGACGTGGGCGGGGATCAAGTAACGACGTTGGCCAGTTTGGACGGGGAGCCACGGCCGCGCCGAGGAAGGCCCGCAGACGCGCGACGTTTGGCAGCACATGAACCAGGAGACGACAACAAATGGCGACATCTTGCCGATCCTGGTGGCGTAATTGCGCCCTGGAACCCGATTCGGAGATCTTGGCCAAGGATGGAGGACCAACTTGCTCCTGTTGCTGCAAACGTATCGAAGATTCGAGAACTGATTTCTAGTCTCGAATTGTGTCATCACAAGGCCGGACGATGGGTCGGCAACATAACCGAAGCGATCGGTGCAGGTGAGACAAAGAAGGGGTTCGGCACCCGTTCGCCTGGTGAACAACACCCAACTGAAAGAGTGTGGCAAAACGCCTGCGCTGCCCTCTCTGCATGGGTCGCGGGATGTCCCGCCACATCAGTGGACTTGACCATAGATACTGTTCCGGCGTCTCGAATCCTCACTTGCCTTGGAGAGCGCTCCCCGTTGAAGGAATGGCAGGTCCAGCGGGTGATTGAGAAGATCCGCAGTGCAATCGATTGGCCACGGTCTAGTAACGACCCGACGGCGCAGTACGCGTGGCTTCTCTTGGGCGGAGGGGAGTACGAACTTGCTTACCGCAACGACTGCCCGGAACACTACAAGGAGCACGAAGATTTCTGGCTCATAACGGTTCGGACGATCATTCACGATAGTGAGAATGGCGATGAGGCAGATCTCTCGTTGGGTCTGGCCATCGACATGCTTATGCCATGCAACTGGAGATTCGTGGAGAACCTCGGAATTGTTCTTGAGGCGATTGGCGGGAAGCTCAATCCGGACAAGCCATTCGCAGCCTGTGGCAGGAACATAACCCTGGTGCCGATTCGCCGCCGGATGGAGATTGTCTCCAATACGCTGAAGGTCTTCTGTGGCGCCCCCGAGTCAAACCGAGAGATGGACAGAGATCTACTGGCGCTGCTCGGAGAACCGACCGAAGTGAGGATTTGGCTTGCTGCCTCCTTGGACAAGACGATAAGGCTTCAACTGGATCCGCCGGCCGAGCTACGAGCGATGTCTGCCCTGGCCGGACCAGACTGGATAAGGCAACAAAGCTCCGGTTGAGCCGTCCTTCCCGAATACTCGTATCGCTGGCGTAGCATGATGTTACACGATCGATGCCACTCGCTGCCCCGGAGCGGTCCAGCGCTGTGATCGAGTGCCGGGTTTCTTTGTCCGAACCCGGAGCTCACGCCTACGCTTGCCGTCATCGGTATTCTTGTGTCCCTCCTGCCTACGAGGTTCAGATTCGCGAGGTCGGTGGTCTACATCACCATTACGAACGGCGAGCAGCGTGATACGGCACTTTCGGAGGGCACGGGCAACTACTTCCGCTTCCATCGTGGCGAATACACCAACTCGACGAGCACTTCGACGACGACGCCGTCCTTGAACACATCGTTCTCGAAGTCGTGACCCGTTACGCGGTCGAACCGCTGGTATCCCGCCGCTCCGGTGAGCTGCAAAGACCACTGCCGTCCCCGGTCTGGTACGACTCCGAAGCCCGCCAGGAACGTTCGATAGCTGATCGAGTCCCGGGCGACGGTTCGAACCCCGTCGGGGCTGGCTACCTGTACGGGATTCCGGAAGTCCCAATCGTAAGTGCCTAGCCGGCCCAAAAGCATGACGTTGACCTCGGTCCGGGCGTCCGTCGCCACACGACACCGCAGGACGGCATCGCCGGCTCGGCCGTGCAGGTGGTGGAAACCGGGGCGCAACTCCTCCGAGAACTGCCCCCGCGCGTAGTGCCCGCGCAGGTCGAAACTCAACCGGCCCCTTTCAACGCCAACGGAAGCGCCCCCCGAGCCAATGGCGACGAGCGCGTCGTCGAGACCGGCCCCTCCCCCGACCACTCCCACCCGCCAGCGCGTCTCCCCGCGCCAACGCGTCCCCGCACTCCCGAGCCAGCCGACGCCGATCGACACCTTCCGGTCGGACGACTTGCGGCTGGACACCTCCCGTGGCCGCTCGGCCGTGGGCGCTTTCTTCTTGTACTTTGTCTGCGACGGCTTCTCACGTCCGAGGACCTCTTGCTCGTCCGACGACCTGGATGCTTCCTTCGCAACCTCGCTCAGGCGGACTTTCTTGGCGGCCGCGTCCCCGACGGGGACGATCGCGAACAGGACCGCAGCGGCCGGGACGCCGGCGAGACGCACCGCTCTTCGGGTCATCGGGGATCTCCGCTCGGAGGGAAGGCGAGCAGAGGCGTGCTCGTCAGGGGGAGCTCTCAGGTCGCCTCAGCCAGTTCGGAATCTCGGCGAAACACCGAAGGAGCACCAAACGTGCCAGGGCCGAGCGTCCTCCATGCGGTGCGAGGCCGCATCGACGAGCGCTCCGACGGGTCCGCTGGCCACACCCGTTGTGGGTTCGACACGGACTGAGGGCCAAGCCCAGCCTAGCGGCTGTGCTGCTTCCCCCTGTCCCTGGCAGAACCCCCACGTCGAACGGTGATCGGGACGATTCGGCGCAAGTGCCTGGATCACATCATTGTCTTCGAGGAACATCTCCGCCGCATCCTTGAGATCTACTTCCGTTACCACCACCGCTGGCGGACTCAAATGAGCGCCGAGCAGCCTGAAATGGGGCTCGGGACAGACAAGGAGTCGGCGCGGGGCACGCCTTGGGCAAAATTCTTGAGCCCAAAGTCAAGAACTCATATCATGCAACTTGGTCTCGGAAATCGCGAGAGGGAGTCGGCTGTGAACTCCCCTCGCCAAATCCGACAAGTCCAGAGCCTGGTTCCCAGCGGTCCCTCTCCGGGAAAGGAGAACCGTTCCCATGAGCCCAGCCAGATTGTTCCTGGTCCTCTCCGTGATTCTGGTGGTCTCGCTCGGAGTGCTCGCTCCGAGCGACGCGCGGGCGACGGTTCAGCGCGTCGTCCTGGTCGAGGAGTTCGGGTTCTTCACCTGAACCTTCTGTCCTTACGCCCGTGCGGCGTTGCGTCAGATATCCCTTCTCGACTATCCGAACGAGGAGTTTCTCCACATCGACTGGCACACCTCCGGCCTTCTCGCGAACGGTTCCGGCTCGACCCGGGCTTCCTACTACGGAGTGAGCGGTGTGCCGGACGTGTTCTTCGACGGATACGATCACATCGTTGGCGCGGGCGACTCGACCGCGGCCCGCAACCAGTACCTGTCGCGCATCACGAGCCACCTCAACGATCCGAACTACTCCGAGTTCATCATGGACGCTGAGGTGACCTTCGACGGCGGTGCCTCGACCGGAGTGATCACCGTGGACGTGGAGGTGGCACCGGGCCACACGATCACGACTCCCTCGGACGTCCGGATTCGAGCCGCCGTCTACGAGGACAACATCATCCGGTGCTGCGAGCCCAACACGGGAAACAACCACTGGGATTACATCGGCCGGGCGATGGTCTTCGACGAAGTTCTCACGATTTCGAACTCAGGGGAGCAGCAGCAGGTCGTCCGGAACTTCTCGATCCAGCCGTCCTGGAACGCAGACAATCTCTATGCCGTGGCGTTCGTCCAGCGAAACTCGACGAAGAGGATCTCGCAGTCCGCGAAGGCGCGCGGTCCATCCGAGGTGAAGGTCGTCAACCTGGACCCGCCTGTCGCGAGCACGTCCGGCACGCCGGCCGAGTTCGACATGGAGATCACGTTCACCGGACACGGGACCGACGACGTCATCGTGACGCTCGACAAATCGGCGCTTCCCGCCGGCTGGGACGCGGAGCTCCAGTGGGGCGCCGTTACGGATCCGAGCTCCATCACGATTCCGAGCATGTCCGAGTGGCAGGTGGAGGTCGTCACGACGCGGATGATCCCCGACGCGAGCCCCGGGATTGGCACCGTCACCGCCACCACGGCGCCGGTCAGCCGACCGGACCTGAGCAAGGCGATCGACTACAGTCTGATCTCCAACACGACGGCGATCCTCTACGTGGACGACGACTACGGCGGGAACTGGGGTACCTATTTCGAGGATGCGCTAGCGGGGGCGGGGTATCTGTTCCTCACTCGCGAGGTCCTGACTGCTGGAGAGCCGACCGCAGAGGAGCTGGCCGTCTACGACGCCGTCATCTGGGGCACGGGACAGGTCCAGAACCAAACCATCCTGCCGGAAGGTCAGGAAGCGCTCAAGACCTATCTGAACGGGGGGGGCGCAGTCTTCATCTCGAGCCAGGGCATCCTCTTTCATCTCGGGATCAACGATTTCACGGAGAACTACTTGGGGGTCGCGGCCTACTCGCCGTTCGCCAGAGCGCCTTCCGCGGTGGGCGTACCCGGGGATCCGATCGGGGACGGTCTCGCGTTCGATCTGACTCCGCCCTTCACGGATTTCGCCGACACCATGACTCCGGGCGTCGGCACGATCTGGCTCGTGGGGGAGAACGGAGACATCGGGATCCGCTATGACTCTGGCGGGTTCCGCACGGTCTTGATGAGCGCGGGCTTCGAAGGCGTTCCCGCGGGAGATGCCATCGTGGTGATGGACCGAGTTCTCGATTG
>JALGZO010000711.1 GCA_025774865.1 bacterium
CCTTCCAGGGCGACCAGGCGATCCGCGAGCTCCCGGCCGAGCGCCGGGTACTCCGTCGCGATCGCCTCGCGTCCTTCCCGGAGGATCACCCGGATATCCTCGATGGATTCCTCGATCGCGGCGACGTCCCCGAAAAAGTCCGAGCCGTCGGACATCTCGAGAAACGCGAGCTCCGACTGCCAGCGCGCCTGCTTGGGGACGCGACGCATGTAGATCGGGAGCTGATCCCGGAGGTCCAGGACCGCCTCCTCCATGGTGGAGATGCCCCCTAGCCCGCCTCGCGCTTCGGGGACCGTATTCTGAAACGCGGTGAGCGAGGACCGGCGCCCGAACTGGAGGCTCGTGATCGGGTGCTCGCTCGTCCATTCGTTCACGAAGTCCAGACCCTCCTGGGTCAGCTCCCCCGCGGTGGTCATCGAGGCCGCCCACCGCCTCATCTCGTTCTCGAGCAGACGCGAAGCGTCGACCGCGACGGCCCCCTGTCCCCCGAACACCCCGCGTCCCGCCCCCGTCTCGAAGAACTCACGCATCTGAACGCAGAGGATCAGCGCGTCGATCCCCGAGCCGACCGGATCCGGCTGGACCACGGCATAGTCCATGGCACCGATCGCATTCATCTTCCACAGGAGCGCGTTGCGCTGGACACGCGCATCGCTCGATCGGACGGCGATCTCGTCGGCGGCGATCTCCACCACGCTCGCGAACCGGTCAGAGAAGCTGTAGAGACTGAAGCGAAACTCACGGGACGACGCAGTCATGTCGCCGGCCTGCGCGAAGGGTCTCGTGGGCGGCGCAGATCCGCCGCACCCCGCGACGGCCCCGAGGACGAAGACACCTGCGACGTTGATCAGACCCACGAGACTGCCTGACTTGTGGCTCGCGAAAGGCGACATGCGATCACTCGAACATGTTCGCCCCGCCAGTGGCAGGGCTATTCGGGAAGGTCCTCGTTCCGGAGGCGGTAATCCTTGGACGACAAGAGATGCTTCACCTGGAAGCGGAAGATGAAGTCGCTCGACTCCAGATCCCGGTCCTCTCCCGAGGCAGAACCCTGGACGATCAAGTGGAACTCTCCGATCCACGCATCATCGTGATTGTACGCCAGCCCGACGTCGAATCGAGCCCGACTGCGGAAGAACACGTCCACTTTCGGACCGAAGTCGAAGAAGAACTCGCCCGACACGGGGACGTAGACCCTGTCGAGGCTCAGCCTCTTCGCGAGGGAGATTCGCGTCGCCAGCTTGTACCGAAGACGAAGCCCCAGCTCGTTGTCCCCCGACTCGGGGAAGGAGAACCTCTGTTCGAAGCGACCGTAGTGGGAAAACGTCAGTGCCTCGAATCGGGGCCATCGAACCTTCAGCCCCTGCCAGGGCCGAAGCTCCAGCGTGTTGGAGAGGTCCTTGTTCCAGGTGTAGAACGCGCCGAGACCGAGATGCAGATCGTGTCGCCGGTGGAATCTCAGCGAGGGTCGCGCGTAGAGCTGTCGCCACGTGGACCGGTAGAAACGCAACCCCGCGTCCCCGTAGTACTCCCGTTTGGGGTCCGCATGGTAGTGAGCGTGGTAGTCGAACCACACCTGGTTCGTCGTGTCGTCCTCCGCAAGCGCCGGGGAGGCGGTCGCCAGGAGGACGCCGACCAGTAGGTACCGCCCCACGGGCACAAAGGGCGAAATCGTCATCTCCTTCCCCGTCGCGGGTCGAGCTCGCCGGTCGATTGACTCGCTCCGACGCCGCGGCTAGCATACCGGCCGAGCGTCGAATCTGCCAAGGAGGTCCCGCTTGCACCGAGCCCACCATCCTCTCGCGCTGGTGTGTGCTCTCGCGCTCGCCCTCTCAGGGTGCGGCGGCAAGAAGAAAGGTCCCGACCTCGCCGACTTCGCAGACAGCGAGAGTCTCGAGAAGCTCGTCACGGAAGTCGTGGCGGACGAGGACCGGCGGGCGCGGGCTCTGGATCTCCTGAGCGAGCTCGACCGTACCGCGGCCATCTACTTCCAGCAGGTCCGCGAGGTCCAGTTCGCCCTCGCCCGTGAGGCCGTGGCCTATGACGCCACGGACGAGGATCTGGAGGCGATCGTGGGGCGGCTCCGGGCCGCCCGGGAAGCCCGGCGCACGGACATTGTCGACCTGGCGTTGGAGGCCCGCACCGTACTGACCGCCGCGGAATGGGGCGAGCTCTCCACGCGAAGAATGGAGTCGCTCGGGATGGAGGACTGAGGTCGATGATCATCGGCACGATCACGCTGATCAGCATCCTGTTCTTTGGGGGCGGCGGACTCGATCTGCTCGCAGCGTTCGAAAAGATGAACGAGAAAGTCGACGAGGTCGTCGCGGACGAGTCCCGGGCGGCGGACGCCCACGCCGCGCTGGAGGCCTCGATCCACGAGTACGACGAGTTCGTTCGCGAGGTGGAGCGATCTCGGAGCGAGATCCGGACGCTCGATCTCCGCCACGACCCGAGCCGTCGCGACTACCTGCGCGCGTTCGAGAGCCTCATGAGCGCCTGGGAGAAGCGCGAGGAACGGTTGCTGAGCCTCCGCGCCGACCTGCGGGCGAGCACCACCCGCGAAGAGTGGAACGCGCTCCACGAGGATCTGCAGAAGAAGGTGCGGAAGCTCACAGAAGACGCGGAGAAGCAGCGCGAGAAGGCCGGCTGGAGCTAGCCGGCTCCGTGCCGGGGCCGCCGTGTGTCGCGGCCCCAGCGACGAAGATCCGTGTCAGTCGAGCGGTTGCGTCGGCGGGGGATTTATCCCCTCGAGGGCGCCTTCCTTCAGCCACTCCGACATCAGACCCGTGGCCGGCTCGCCCCGGGGCGCCGTGTCCCACTCTGTGCTCGTTCCCTGCGGCCAGGACTCGTGGTTGAAGGTGACTTCCCTAACTTCGATGTGGTCCTTCGTGACATTCAGGACGGTCAGGTCATGGGCCATGGTCAGCGGCCCGGCGTACGTCTCGCGAACCCCTTCGAAGATCTCGAACTCGATGTCGCGGTGATTCCAGTAGTGATAGGCGACCGCCATGCGAGGCTCCACCATCGACATGAGCTTGCCGAAGGCCTGGGACGGCGTGTGGATCACCGAGGTCACCCAGTAGGCCTGCTTGTACGGGAATCCCGAGATCCTCATCCACTGCTCGGGGGTGAAAAAGCACTCGTGCACCACCACATCCGCCCCCGCGGCTTCCTTCTCGAACCACTTGTTCGGAGCGCTGTCTCCCCCGAACACGAAGCTCAGGCCGTTCCACTCCAGGCGGTAGCTGACGGAGCCGTCGCGGATGTGAATCGCCGGAAAGGTCTTCACCGTGACGCCGTTCTCCTCGTAAATGACGGCGGTCTTCGAGAAGTCGAACTCGTGAGCGACGATCTCTCCCCCCGCGTTCGGCAAGGTCCCCGCGCGAGACGTGACGTCCCACGTCCAGGCCTCGCGGATGTGGTCGATGTGATGCTTGGTCCCGAGCTCGGGCGCCGATCCCGACGGCCCGTACACTTGCAGGGGATCGTAGCGACCGTTCAACCAGCCGCCGACCCAGAGCGCTGCAATGTCTCCGCAGTGATCGGTGTGCAGGTGGCTGATGAACACCTTGTCCAGCTTCGAGTAGTCGGCTTCGAGACCGGCGAGTCGGTCGGTCGATCCCGTGCCCATGTCGAACAGGAAGGACTCGCCGCTGCCGAGCTCCACCAGGAAGCACGCGGCGACGTTGCTCGGGGACTGGTTCGGCATGCCCGTACCGAGGGTGACGATCCGCATCTCGTCCGCGCCCAGCTTCTCCGTGCCGGGGAAGTAGGTTCGAGGATACCGGTGGTTCTTGATCTCCTGGGGGATCCGGCCGAACGGCACGTTCAACCCATCGACCTTGTCGGGCTTCGCCCAACTGGGGGTGGCCAAACGGAACGTGCTGATCGCCGCCACCAGGAGGATCGTCACGATCTGTTTCATTGCGTTCACCTTTCGCTCTCTGCTCACATATCGAGTGATGGTTGCCATGGTGAACCGCTCTCAATCAGGGGTCAACGCCCTATCCGGGGAGCCAATTCCCCCACGAGGGCCGGAGCATGCCGGCCGCTTGATAGTTTCCGGACGACCGGCTATGCTCCGCCCCTTGGCGTTTCAGCCTGACCCCGAGACTCGGAGAAGGCCCATGATCGTCAGCGGCCGCCGCGCGCTTCTCTGGATGCTGGGCGTCGTTCTCACGGCTGCCGCCGCACAGGCGGATACCGACGACTGGCCGGCCGGTCCGCCCGCGCGTGATGCCGCCGAGCTACCCTCGGGCCGCGATGTTCTGCTACGAACGGCGGTCTTCATGCGGGGTCACGAGGCGTTCCGGTTCGAGTCCCGCGCCACCTACGAGGTCGTGCAGGACTCCGGACAGAAGCTCAGTTTCGACATGTGGCATCGACTGAAGATCCGGAGGCCCGACCGGATGTTCTGGGCAACTCTCCACGATCACGCCGTGACCGATTCCGTCTGGTT
>JALGZO010000712.1 GCA_025774865.1 bacterium
CGACGCTCGGAGAGACGATCCGCTTCGCGATCGACGGTCCCGGATCCAACGGGCTCGTCATGGCCAGCGGGAACGACGGGCCACTCGACGCGTCCGTGCCGAGTCCGCTCACGTTGACCATTCGCGGTCCGCTCTCTTCGCTGGCGGTCGAGTCGATCGACCCTGGCGGCCAAACCCTTCTCCCCGGAGACCCGGACGTTCCGGTCTTCGGCTTCCGGATCATCAACGAGTCCGCGGCCCCGGAGACATTGAATTCCGTGACGTTGCGAAACGACGCGACGGGGCCGGGCAGCCCCGCCGAGCTCGACGCCGACTGGGGCCCCCTCACTCTCACGGTCGCGTCCACCGACGGAATCATCCGCCCCGGCGGACGGCCGACGACGACATCGACGTTCGTGGGAGGTACGGCGGTCTTTCCGGCGATCGACATGGAGATCGCGCCGAACGACACGACGCTGCTCACGGTCACGGGCGCGGCATCGGTGACCGCGCGCGATGGGGACGTGCTCGACGTCTCGATCGCCGACTCCACCGCCGTCGTCTTCTCGCGGACCGTCGACCTCTCGGGGACCTGGCCGCTCGACCCACCGGACGAGTATCCGGTAGATGGCATGACGACCGCCCAGATCTCCGTGTCCGCGACGCCGCCGGGCAACCTGCTCACGGGCACCACGCGGAACCTCGTGTTCGAGTTGGTCGTCCCGCCGAACGGCTACACGTCCGACGCGCTGGACTTCCTCAACGTGCGCAACGACGGCTCGGCCCTGTTCGGAGCCGACATCGAGCGCGTCGAGGCGTGGTGGGACTTCGACGACGACGGGATCTTCGAGCCGGCCGGCGACGACGCCGGCGGGGCGCTCGGCGAGATGCTGTTCACGGGGGATCGGTGGGAGAAGACGGCACTCGGCCTCCGGGTGCCGCTCACCGGGCAACGAATATTCGTGTCCTGCGATCTGAGCGAGCTCGCGAGCGAGAACCGGACGGTGCGCTTCGCGCTGCCGTCGCTTCCCGTCCCCGGGCTCGGCATGACGAGCGCGAACGATGGTCCGATCGACCGGGAGCTCGTCAGCCCCATCACACAGACCATCAGCACGGTGGATCGCCTCTCGATGAGCACCGAGTCGGTCGCGGCGGGCTCGGTGTCGCCGGGGGAGACGGGGATGGCGCTCCTGCATCTCACCGCCACGAACACGTACACGACGACGAAGTCGCTGACGGGTCTGACGGTGGAGAATCTCACGTCGGGCACGGGAATCCCGGCGGAGCTCGACGGCGAGCTGTCCGGGCTCGAGCTCCACGCCGACTCGACGGGCGGCCCGCTGCTGTCCACGGCGTTCTTTGCCGGCGGCGAGGCATCGTTCGCAGGCTTCACCTGGGACGTGCTGCCGGCGCAGGAGCGGCACCTGTTCGTGACCGGAGAGGTATCGCTCACGGGGGCCGCGGACGGCGACGTGCTGGGCGCACACGTGGCGGACCCAGCGAGTCTCGAGTTCGCCGACGCGACCTCCGTGGCGGCGAGCTGGCCGCTGGACTCGGGCGCGGCCTGGACCGTGAACGGAATGGTGACCGCGCAGATCACCAACCACGGAGCGCCGGTCGCGACGCTCGGACCTGGAGAGGGCCCCATTCTGGCGCTCGACGTGACGATCCCCGCCAACGGATATGTCCCCGACCTGCTCCAGGGACTCCACCTCCGGAATCTCGGGACGGCCACCGAATCCGACCTCGCGGAGATCCGGTTGTGGCAGGACGGCGGGAACGGGACGTTCGACTCCGGCGCCGGGGACGACACCGACCTCGGCCCGTTCGCATACCTGGCCGGCGAGTGGAGCAGTCCGGCGCTGGCCGACTCGCTGCCGGGCGGGGGGCTGCGGGCGTTCGCGTCGGTCTCGTCCTCTCCGACGTTCACGGACTCCGCCACCGTGCGGCTGCAGATCCTGAGCGGCGGCATCACGGTGCAGTCCGGCAACGACGGGCCGATCGACGGGACCATCGACAATCCGAACGACATCGTCCTCAGCACCGCTGCCCTGTTGGCCACGCTCGAGCTGGACCCGCCCGCGAGCACGATCGGGCAGACCGTGGCGGCTCGGATGACGGTGCGCAACGTCGGCACGGCCGTCATCGACTCCATCTCGCCGTCCGCGCTCGTCGCCGACGTGCCGGGGCGGCTCGGCTTCCTCTCCGGCCCCGTGCCGATCTCGCTCACGCTCGACCCGGACTCCGCGGGCGAGTTCACGTGGTCCTACAGCGCGGATTCGGCGGGAACGGTCCGCTTCACCGGCGGCGCGGGCGGCGTCGAGCAGGGCACGGGCATCAGCCGTCAATCCCTCAGCGCCACGTCGAACGCTCACCAGATCTTCGTCGAGGCGCTCGACCTTCAGCTCACCGCCGTGGAATCCATGCCGTTCTCCATCAACCGGGGCCAGACGGACGTCGTACCGCTCAGCCTCACCCTCACCCACACGGGCGGCGCAGGCGGGTCGGACGTGCGCTTCCTCGGGTTGACCATCCGCCTGGAGAACGAGGCGGGCGGCGGAATCGTCCCGGCCGATCTCCTGAGCCGCATCGTCGTCAACGAGGGAACGAGCATCTACCTGGACAAGACGTCGATGGAGACGTCGGGGTCCACGATCGACCTCACGCTGAGCACGCCCGCGATCGTGGAGAGCGGAGCGCAGACAACGCTGAGCCTGTCCCTGGATGTGTCCGCCACCACGACGATTCCGACCTTTCGGGTGCTGATCGACGCGGCCACGTCGCTGACCGCGGAGGACGCGACGAGCGGCGCTCCGGTCACCATCACGCCGGCGCCCGGCGAGTCCTTCCCGGTGATGTCGGGTCTCGCGCGCGTGGTCGGGGAGGCGACGCAGCTGGACGTCGCGGCGCGGGCGGACCCGGCGACGAACGCAGCCCAGGACCAGCTGGACGTGAGCCTGATCCGTCTGGACCTGCTGAACCCGGATCCTGACAGCCTGGCCGCGGACATCCGTCTGAGTTCGTTCGAGATCACGCTGACGGACTCGGCCGGAGTCGCGCTACCGGATCCGTCAGCGATCCTGGATCGCATCCGGGTCGAGAGCGCCGCGCAGACGCTCCTCGATCGCGCGGTCGGAGCGGGGGCCGGTGACGACACCACCCTGACCCTCGACCTGTCGCCGCTCCTGTCGATCCCCGTGGAGACCCTGCTGACGATCCGGGTGGAGGGAGATCTCTCCCCTTCGGCGGCGCTCGGCGCCTTCCGCGTCCAGCTGGCCGACTCCTCCGGGTTCGACGCCCGCGACGCGAACACCGGCGCGCCGCTGCCGGCCATCTACGCCACGAATCCGGTGCAGGGGCCGCCCATCAACGTGATGACGGCGGCCGATTCGCTGCTGGCGGACGGGACGCCCCAGCTCCCCTCGTCACTCTTGATCGGAGAGGTCGACGTTCCGTCGCTGACCGTGATCGTGACCCATCCCGGGGGACCCGACACCGGCCCGATCCGCTGTGACAGCCTGGCCATCCAGCCCAGGAACGAACTCGGCCAGCCGCTGGTGCCCTCGGTCTTCATCGACCGGATCGAGGCTTACTGGCAAGGCGCGTCCGTGGGGCTCGTGACGAACGTCCCCTCCAGCGGTAGCGAGGTAATCGTGCCGCTCAGCGCACCTTCGCTCGGACCCGGGATGACTGATTCCCTCGAAATCAGGTTCGACGTGGAGGTGACGGCACCGACGGGCGCGTTCCAGATGGCCGTCGTGGCCGACGGGATCTACGCGTACGACGACAACGTGGGGACTCGCGTCGACGTGGCACCGGCCGGCGGCGCCGTGTTCCCACTCACGTCGGGCTTGACGGAGCTGGAGTCGCCGGCGAGGGAGCTGGCCGCGGGCTTCGAGGACACGATGCCGGCCGTCCTGTCGGCGGGTGGCGCGACGATCCGGTTCGCCTCCCTCACGTTGAGGAACACCGCCGATCCCAACTCGGGGGACATCCGGCTGGACCGTCTCGAGTTGAAGGCCGCCGACCGCGACCTCGTGCCGATCGATCTCGGTTCGGCCGTCTCGAGAATCGAGGCGTTCGTGGACGGCGTGCTCTGGGCCGACAGCGGCGACCTCGATCCGGCGGCGACGACGGCCACCGTGGTCGCGGCCGAGCTGACGCTGTCCCCCGGCGTCGTGAAGGCCATCGAGCTCCGGGCGACGCTGCGCGAGAGCTCGGGCGCGGACGGCTTGCGGCTGGGGCTGGAAGCCTCGGGCGTCGGCGTCGTGCAACCGGCGAGCTCCGTGCTTTCCATCTCCGTCCTCGCGGAGGAGGAACAGTCGTTCCCGTTCTGGACTCAGTCCGGGAACTTCACCGGCGCCTCCCTCTCGGAGAGCTGGGCGAACTTCCCCAACCCGTTCGCCGCGGGGCGGGAGGCGACGACCTTCGCGTTCAACCTGCCGCAGCCCGGTCGCGTGTCGCTGGAAATCTGGTCGGTGC
>JALGZO010000713.1 GCA_025774865.1 bacterium
AGCTGCTCGCGGCCACAGTCGGTCAGGCCGACGAGAGCACGGTCGTGATCGTCCTTTCCGATCATGGATGGGAGGACCGGCAGTGGGGCCACAAACGAAAGCCGGACGGGTTCGCCATCCTGGCCGGCGGGCCGGCTCTCGCCGCTCGGCTCCGCGGCAAGCTCTCCGTTTACGACGTCGCGCCGACGGTGCTCGCGCTTCTCGGGATTCCCGTCCCCGAGGACATGGACGGACGAGTGGCCGTGGAGTTCTTCGAGCCGTCGTTCTGGCGGAAGCATCCCGTTCGTCGGGTGTCTTCGTACGAGCGCCCCGTCTCGTACGGAGAGGACTCCGGTCCCAAGGTCACGGATGACAAGGTGCTGGAGCAGTTGCGGGCACTGGGCTACGTCGGTCAGTGAGGTTCGGTCCGGCTGGCTAACTCCCCGACGTCGCCTCCACCCGGAACGCGTCGGCCGCCGCCCCGACGATCTCCAGGGCCACGCCCCGGTCCGCGAACCCCTTCGACTCGATGCGTCCGGGACCCTTGTAGTGAGCAAACCAGGTCTCGAGGATCTCGGCGGTGCCGGGATACCGGCTCTCCAGCTCTTCGAGGTTCGTGACCCCGGCAAACGGGCCTTCCATCGGCACCGCGACGACCTTATCGTCCTGCGCGCCGTCGTCGAGAAGCTCGAGCACGCCGATCGGATGAACGGCGATGACCTCGCCACGCGAAATCGCCGGGCCGAGAAGCACGACGTCCAGCGGATCGCCGTCACCACCGAGCTCCTTGGGAAGCTTCGTGCGGGGAATCATTCCGTAGTTCGCCGGATAGGCGAGGTAGTCCACGATGCGCCGGCCGGTCTCGCGCAGCTCCCACTCGAGCGCGTCGCCCGACTTCGTCGTCTCCCACTTGGCGTTCGTGCCGGCCGGAATCTCGACCACCATGTTCACGGTGCCGTCGTCGTTGACGCCGGGGAATCCCAGCAGGAAGTTCGTCTCCGCCGGCAGGCGCCACTCTTCTGCTCCGGCGCACGCCACCGTGCCGACGCACAGCCCGAGAACCAGTGCCACTCTCGCCCGATCGATCATCTCGCGACCCCCTTCGCTTCGTCCGTCCGGCTCGATTCCTCCTCATCGACGAACAGAGGGCCCGTCTTCAGCCCGCGCCGGGAGGTCAGGAACTCGGCAGCGGCTCGGGGATGCCGGCCGGACGCCGTGTGCTATTCTCCGCGGCGTGAAAGAACCCACTCGCTCCACATCCATGACGCTCGCCGTCCTTGTGACGCTTCTGTGCGTGCCCACTCCGCCGGTGAAGGCCCACGCGCCGGTCTCCCAGCGCATCGCTGCGATCACGGAGCTGCTCCAGGAGCACCCTAGCGCCGCGTTGCACCTCGAGCGGGCGGGGCTTTTCCGGAAGAGCGGTCATTGGGCCGCTGCGGTCCGCGACTGCGACACCGCCATGCGGCTCGACCCCGAGCTGGCCGAGGTCGATCTCTGCCGGTCGAGAATCGCGCTGGACCGAGCGGATGTCGCCGGCGCGGTCGAGCACGCGCGCGCATTCCTGGCGCGCAAGAAGGCGCCGGCCGGGTATCGCACCCTGTCGCGAGCGCGGGCCGGGGGCGGACGAACGCTCGAGGCCGCCTCGGCGTTGCAGTCCGCGATCGATCTCGCGGAGGTTCCCGGGCCTGACGACTTCCTCGGGCTCGCCCGACTCCGAGCGAACGACCCTCTCGCCGCGGTCGCGACACTCGACGCCGGGCTGGATGCGCTCGGTCCGCTCGTCGTGCTGCAGGAGGAAGCGGTGCGATTGCTCGCCGCGGCGAGTCGCTACGACGAGGCGCTGAGGCGACTCGACCTCATCCTCGCGGAAATTGCACGGCCCGAACGCTGGCTCGCCGAGCGGGCAAGAATCCTGGCCGCGGCCGGGCGCGGCCCCGAGAGCTGGGTCGCTGCATCTGACGCCCTCGCCGCGATCGAGCGGCTGCCGGCGTCGCATCGTACGACGCCGATCGTGCGTGAGCTCGAGATCGAGCTTCGCGCCCGCCTCGCTGTCACCACGGAGGGAACGCGATGAGACCGTGTGGCCCGCTCACCGCCCTGCTCGTCTGGCTCGCGGTTTCGGGATCAGCCTCGGCGCGGACGCTCGTCCTCCCGCGAGAATCGGTCTGGCGCTATGAGGACTCCGGCGTCGCGCTGCCGGCGAACTGGATCGACACGAGCTTCAACGACGCCGCGTGGGACTCGGGGCCGGGGCCGCTCGGGTACGGCGAGCCGTTCATCAACACGACCGTCGACTTCGGCGGAAACCCGAACGACAAGCACATCACGACGTACTTCCGCACTACCTTCGATCTGCAGGACGATCCCCAGGACGTCCAGTCTTTCGCCATGCGGGCAAACTACGACGACGGGATCGTCGTATACCTCAACGGCCAGGAGGTGTCGCGCCTGTCCATGCCCGCCGGCCCGATCACGTTCAACACTCTGGCGTCGCTGCACGAGGGCGGGGGGTACGAGTTGATCGACCTCGGAGACGCGATACCGTGGCTCGGGCAGACCGGGAACGTGATCGCGGTCGAGGCGCACCAGGCGAGCCCGACGAGCAGCGACCTCGTCATGGACCTGGAGCTGGAGACGAGCTTGGCGCCCGCCCTCGTCACGGTCGGCCCGTTCCTGCAGATCGGCACCCCGGACGGTGTCACGATCCGCTGGCGGACGAACGTGCCGGTGGACACGCGGATCGACCTCGGACCGAGCCCCGGCAGCTTGACGCTGGCGTACGAAGAGCTCGTTGATCGGCTGAACCACATCGTGCCGCTGAGCGGCCTCGACCCGGATACGCGGTACTACTATTCGTTCGGAGCGTCGACGTTCCCGCTCGGCGGCGACGACACGGACCACTACTTCACGACCTCGCCGACCACCGGCGCCACACGCTCCATACGAATCTGGGTGATCGGCGACTCCGGGCAACCCGGGTCGGATCAGCAGAACGTGAAGAACGCGTACCTCGCCCACCCGGGCGCGGACGCAACCGACTTCTGGATGATGCTCGGTGACAACGCGTACGACTCGGGCACGGAAGCCGAGTACCAGGCGGCGGTGTGGGACGCGTATCCGGAGCTTCTCAACAAGTACCCGCTCTGGCCCACGCGCGGGAACCACGACGTCGTGCGGGTCGGCGGCAACAACGACTATCTCAACTTCTTCACGCTTCCGATGAACGGGGAGGCGGGCGGCGTCGCCTCGGGCTCGGAGTCCTACTACTCGTTCGATTTCGCGAATATCCATTTCGTGTGTCTGGACTCCGAGGGGAGCGACCGCTCTCCGACCGGGGCGATGCTCCTCTGGTTCGTCGCCGACCTCGCCGCGACGACGGCCGATTGGACGATCGCTTACTGGCACCACCCGCCCTACACGAAGGGGTCACACGACTCCGACAACGCCGGTGACAGCGGCGGGCGCATGCGCGACATGCGGGAGAACGTGTTGCCGATTCTCGAGTCCCACGGGGTCGATCTCGTGCTCAGCGGGCATAGCCACTCGTACGAGCGATCGTTCCTGCTGGACGGTCACTATGACGTGTCTTCGACCCTCGAGCCGTCGATGATCCTGGATGGCGGGAACGGCCGGATCGGCGGCGACGGCGCGTACGAGAAGCCGACCACGGGGGCGACCCCGAACGAGGGCGCGGTCTACATCACAGCCGGCAGCTCGTCGAAGATCAGCGGCGGGCCGCTCAACCACCCGGTGATGATCACGTCGTTGAACGAGCTCGGCTCCGTCGTCCTGGACGTCGCGGGGGATCGCCTGGATGCGTCTTTCATCGACGACGCCGGCGCCACCGACGACTTCTTCACGATCAGGAAGGGGAGTCCGAGCGATTCGCCGATCGAGCGATCGCCTTCGCTGAGTGTCGGCGCGCACCCGAACCCGTTCACCGCCGAGACCCAGGTGTCGTTCGGGCTGCCGGCCGCGGGCGCCGCGCAAGTTCGGATCGTGGACATCGCCGGTCGGACGGTGCGGACCCTGCTGGACGGTCAGCGTCCCGAGGGCGTCCATCACGCGCGCTGGGACGGCCGGGACGCGGACGGGCGGCCGGCGGCGTCGGGAGTCTACGTGGCCGTTCTGGAGTATGGCGGAACGCGACGCGCGGTGAAGATCACGCGGACGCGCTAGTACGGAGTGACGATCCCCTCACCCACCGCGCACGAGCTCCCGGTACGAGCCCGGAATCGAGGCCTCCAGCGTCAGGCCGAAGTGCGCGAGCAAACGCCGGATCTTGGCCGACGCTCTCTCGTCGTCGCACCGTTCGTCGACGATCGCCTCGAGCTCGAGAAACGTGCCACACTCCTTCACGTCGTCGAGGTGAATGCGTACTCGATCGTGCACAAACACGTGCCGCGTCTTCTCGACTTCGACGTCCACGCCGAGCGCCGCTTCGAACAGCGCCACCACGTCGGAGCCCTCT
>JALGZO010000714.1 GCA_025774865.1 bacterium
GCGACGAAACAGGCCCCCATCACGAGATAGCCGATCACCCACGGCCAGGCCGGCACGAGCGAGACGGCCGTGTCGCCCGGAGTCCAGCGGTAGGAGTGCATGAGGCCCGTCGCCGACAGGATGGCGGCCGCGACGCACCACCCGGCGGCGGCGCGGAAGCGCCGTTCGATGACGCACGTCGTCGCCGCCGCCACGATCATCGCGGTGAAGATGAAGCCTTGCTCGAGCGCGAACGCCCCGTGGATCCACGTGTCCGACGCGGCGAACGCGTCGACGAGCTCGGGACCGAACGGGGGACCCTCGGGCGTGCCCACCCCGGCCGCCCGTAACCCGTTCTTCGCCATGAGCAACAACCCCACGACGACGGCCGGCGCGTGCGCGCGCGGCGTGGCCTGGAACGCCTGCGCCGTGATCACCATGCCGATCCACAGAACGATCGCCATTCCCGCGTCGATCGGAACGGCCCACGCGATGTGCGAGAGCGTCCCGGTCAGGCAAACGACCGTGACGAAGATCCCGTTGAGCGTCGAGTAGCCGGCCCGCGCCCCGAGCCCTTTCCATCCTGGATGACCGATGTAGATCGTCGTGGGAAACGGCGACCCGAAGAGCGCCGCCGCGAGGGTGCCGAGGCCGTTCGTGAGGAGCGACGGTCTCGTGGGATAGAGATCTCCGGCCGCTTCGGCCGACTCGATGTTCTGCAGCGATCCCATGACATTGAAGAGGCCCATCGGGATGATGATCGACAGGTACGGGAGCAGGAGACCGCCGCGGAGGCCATCCACGATGTCGCCGAGCACCGCGATCGGCAGCCGGAATCCTGCGACCTGTCCGACCTCTCCCACCGGAGCGATCCCGGTGATCCAGGCGAGCAACGTCCCGAGCGCAACGGCCACGAGGCCTCCCGGGATCCCGCCCCGGAAGCGTACCCGCCCGAAGTAGGTGAGCAGGATGATCCCGAGCGTCGTCAGCCCGACGATCGGACGTGCGTAGGTTCGAAAGAGGAAGCCGAGCGAGATGAAGGTCAGCGCGATTCCGGCGATGGTGGCGAGAAGCGCGGCTCGCGGTGTCGCGCGACGAATTCGCTCCGCCACGAACGCGCCGCCCGTCTCGATGACGCCTGACCCGATGCACGCAAGTAGGCCCGCTTGCCAGGCGACGGTCGCGGGCTCGGGATGCCCGGCCGCCTCCGCGACGAGCTTCGCCGGCAACATCACGAGGAACACGTGGGCGAAGAGCGAGACGGTGTTGATGCCGTAGGGCAGCGCACAGACGTCCGTGCGACCGGTCGCGGCGGCCAGCGACAGAGCTTGCCGCGCGTAGAAGAGATTGCCCACGAGCAGCGAGACCGCTGCCCCCGGGAGGATCCGTCCGTAGAGGATCTCCGGCGAGAAACCGAGCACGAAGCGGCACAGCGTGTCGATGACCAGGAGCTGAACGAGGTTGTCGAGCGCGAGACCGAAGAACCCGTCGATGTCGCCGCGGACGAAGGGACGCAACTCGCACCTCGCGGTTCGGGCAGGCTTGTCGCGCGGATCCTACCGTCCTAGAATCCGACCGTCCAATCCGTCGGAGCTCGATGTTCCGAACCCGAACCACCGTCATCGTAGCGGGGCTCGCCGGCCTGGCGCTTCGCGTCGCGTGGCCGCTCGCCGATCCCGCCGCGGACCTGTCGTGGTCAGGCGGCGTGCTCACGGATCCGCCCGCGAACACGCTCCCGGCGCGTTTCGCCATCGAGTACGGGGACTGGACCCGCGTGCCGATCGCGGAGCGACTCGTCTACCCCCTGCTCAATGCCGTCGCCTGGCTCGGCTACTCCGCGTTCGGCCCGACTCGCCTCGCCACGCAGCTTCTCGCGGCGGCGATCGGCATCGCGACCGTGCTCGCGCTCGGCGGGGCGCTGCGGCGCTCGGGCCCGGGCGCAGCAGCTACGGGCGTCGTGCTCGGCTCGCTCGCGTACTGGATCGGGATGTACTCGCGCGTGCTCATGGCCGAGAACCTCGTGACGCTCATGCTCGTCGTGGCCACGCTGCTCGCTCTTCGCCCTGACCGGACGAGTCACGCCGCGGCCGGCGCTCTGGCGGTGGCCGCCGCGCTCTTCGGGAAGGCGCTCGCCGCCGCTTTCCTCCCGGGGCTCGCCCTCTTCCTGGTGCTTCGCTCGCGACGAGTCGCCACGCTCGGACCTCCCGCGGCCGGCGGCGCCGCGGTCGCCGCGGTCTGGCTCGCGGCGGTGTTTCTGCCTCACCGGGCGGAGCTGATCGAGTGGGCGAGCCGCTCCTCTCTCGGCCAGACCTCGATCACCTTCGCCGGTTGGCTGATCCGCTCGCCGATCGCTCCGTTCGAGATGGTTCGCGAAGCGTGGATGTTTCACCAGATGCCGGTGATCGCGAGCGTCGGTCTTTGGTTCGCCGTCGTGACCGTGAGCCACCGCGGCACTCTTCGGAAGCGGCTGAATGATGGCTCCGCGCTGTTCGCGCTCTGGTTCCTCGGCGCGTGCGTCGCCTACGCACTTCTTCCCTACCGGGCGCCTCGTTACTTCGTCCTGATCGCGTTCCCCCTCGTTGCGTGCGCGGCGGCGCAGCTCGCCGAGATGGTCCGGCGGCTCGCCGACGAGCCTCCGCGCCCCGCGTTCCTGCCGCGTCTCCTGTTTCTCCTGCTCGTGAGCTTCGGGCTCCTCGATCTCGCCCGCCACTGGGAGCGGCGGGTGGGCGAGGCCTTTCTGCTGGAGTCGTTCTCTCGCGTGGGCGACACCCTGGAAGCATTACCGGCGCACGTGGCGGCGAGCGTCGGCATCGCCGCGGTACTCTTCACCGTGACGCTCGCCTTGCGACGCGTCCGGCCGCACCCCTGGCCGCGACGAACGATCGGCGTGTCGCTGCTCGCCGTCGCCGTCTCCGTGAACCTCGCCCAGTGGGCCCGCTGGACCGGGAGCCGCTCCTACACCATCGAGCACGCCAAGGAGTCGCTCGCGGCGATCGTCGGCCCGAGCGCGGTTCTGATCGGCGGCTTCGCGCCGCTTCTCGCGCAGGGATCGGGACGTCTCGCGGTCCCGCAGTTCGGAGGCTGGAGCGGGGCCCGCCCCCTCACCGACCACGGCGCCACCCACGTGCTCTTGACGGGCGCCATCGACCGCGCCGAATTCGACGCGCGCTTTCCCGACCTCGGACCGCGTGCCCGCCTCGTCCAGCGGTGGCCGGTGCGCGGTGCCTGGGTGAGTGGAGTCGAACTCCTCCGCCTGCCCCCCGCCGCGGAGGCCGCCTACCCGCCGACCGAGCTCGAGTGGGCGATCGACGCCCGCCGCGACGAGGACTGGAGCGGCGCGCTCGAACTCTTCGAAGGCCTTCCCCGGCTTCCGGACGTCCTCGCGTTCGAGGCGGACTGGCTGGGCCGGGCGGACGAGGCCCGAAGCCGTCTCCTCAGAGCGATCGCGCTCCGCCCCCACGACCCCGCGCTCCACACGAATCTGGGCACCCTCGCCTTCCGGAACGGAGACCTGCCGGCGGCCCGGGCGCACTGGCGCCGAGCGCTACGGATCGAACCCGGCCACCGGGAGCTCCGGGAACTGCTGCGCCGGGCCACTCCGTAAGGTCCCGGCGCCGCTCTGCCGATCTTGGAAGCGGAGCTTCTTCCGGCGCCGCCTCGGACACCACCGCCCCCGGAGATCGGCATGAGCGAACCCGTCCCCGTGGGGGTCATCGGAGCTGGACGCATCGGCCGCCTTCACGCCAAGAACCTCCGCCAGATACGAGGGGCCCGGCTCGCGGCGATCGCGGACCCTCGCCTCGCCGCGGCGGAACAGGCCGCGGTCGGCAACGGAGCCCGCGCGACGGAGGACTGGCGCGAGCTCCTCCAGGACGACGTCATCCGCGCCGTCGTCGTCTGCTCCCCCACCGACACCCACGCCACGATCATCGAAGGGGCAGCCGCGGCCGGGAAGCACATCTTCTGCGAGAAGCCGATCGATCTCGACGTCGATCGGGCTCGCGAGGCACTCCGCGCGGCGGAGCGAAGCGGCGTTCGGATCCAGGTGGGGTTCAACCGCCGTTTCGATCCGAGTCTCGGCCGCATCGCGGAACTCGTCCGTCGCGGGGAGATCGGTACGCCGGAACTGGTACGGATCTCGAGCCGCGATCCTCACCCCCCGCCGATCGACTACCTGAAGTCATCGGGCGGGCTCTTCCTCGACATGTCCATTCACGATCTCGATATGGCGCGTCACCTCGTCGGCGACGAAGTGCGTGAGATCTTCGCGGCGGGCAGCAACCTCGTCGACAGAGAGATCGGCCGCGCCGGTGACATCGACACCGCGACGATCACGTTGCAGTTCCGGAACGGTGCTCTCGGCGTCATCGACAATTCGCGTCGCGCGGTCTACGGCTACGACCAGCGCGTGGAGGTCTTCGGCTCGAACGGTTGTCTGACCGTCGGCAACCCGACCCCGACGTCGGTCAGCCTCTGGAACGAGAACGGTCGCTCGTCGGATCGATTGATGGACTTCTTCGTGGACCGCTACGCCGAGTCGTTCGTGATCGAGATGGAAGCGTTCATCGACTGCATCCGCGTGGGGCGGGAGCCGACGGCCACCGGACTCGACGGGGTTCGAGCGATCGAGCTCGCTCTCGCGGCGCAGCGTTCCCTTCAAGAACGGCGCCCCGTGCGACTCGTCATGGAGAGACCCCGGGAGCGACTCGGCCCATGAACGACCCACCGCTGATCGCTGGCCGTCGTGAGGGCTTCGCTGGTGGCTACACCCCGATTACGTCCGAGGGTGACAACGGGCTCGGTCCCGGCCTCGATTTCGGAATCCGGGTGATGATGGAAGGCGAAACCGTCGAGGAGTACGACCCGAAGGAGACGATCCGGGTCCTGCTGAGCGGAAAAGCCGACGTTCGGCTCGGCGACCAGAGCACCACGGTCCGCCGCGATTGTCCGTTCGACGAGCGCCCCACGACGCTGCACGTCGCTCCCGGAACGGCTTCGAGGATCGTCGCCCGGAAGCGGTCGGAGTGGGCGGAGGTGCGCGTCTCGAACGACCGCTCCTTCGACTCACGGATCTTCCGCCCCGAGGAGTGCGACCGCGAGCACCGAGGCGCGGGTCTCGCCCAGGGTGCGTGCGAGCGTGAAGTTCGCCTCATCTTCGATCACACTTCGCGGCCCGACTCGAACATCGTCATCGGGGAAGTGATCAACTACCCCGGACGCTGGTCGAGTTATCCCCCCCACCACCATGAACAACCCGAGGTCTATCACTATCGCTTCACGCGGCCGCAAGGATACGGGCACGCGGAGCTCGGCGATCGCGTCTTCAAAGTCCGCCATTGCGACACGATCAAGATCCGCGGCGGCGACGATCACGCGCAGGTCGCCGCGCCCGGCTACGGGATGTACTACCTCTGGATCGTGCGGCACCTGACGGGAGCGCCCTACACCGGATTCGAGTTCGATCCCGATCACGAGTGGGTGCTCCGACCGACCGACCAGGGCTGGGAGCCACGGTGATGAGCACCGTTCGGCTGAGCGTGGCCGCGTCGATCGTCGAGTTTCTGAAGAAGCAGTTCGTCGCGCGGGACGGCGAGAAGCATCGGTTGATCCGGGCGGTCGGGGGCATCTTCGGGCACGGCAACGTGGCCGGCCTGGGGCAGGCACTCGAGGAGCTCGGAGGTGACGAGCTCCCCTTCTACCAACCGAAGAACGAGCAGGGCATGGTGCACACGGCGATCGCGTATGCGAAGACGCACGATCGCCTCGGTGCGATCGCGTGCACGACGTCAGTCGGACCGGGCGCGACGAACATGATCACGGGAGCCGCCACCGCCACGATCAATCGGCTTCCGGTGCTCCTGCTGCCCGGGGACGTCTTCGCGACGAGGATCCCTGCGCCCGTTCTCCAGCAGCTCGAATACGGGCCAAGCATGGACGTGAGCGTGAACGACTGCTTTCGTCCCGTCTCGCGTTACTGGGACCGGATCAATCGGCCCGAGCAGCTCCTTCGCGCTCTTCCCGAAGCGATGCGGGTCCTGGCGTCGCCGGTCGAGACCGGCGCCGTGACGATCTGTCTCCCGCAGGACGTGCAGGCCGAGGCGTGGGACTTCCCGTGCTCCTTCTTCGAAGAGCGTGTCTACCAGGTAGCTCGGCCGTCGGTCGACCCGGAGTCCCTGGGCGAGGCCGCCGGCCGGATCCGAGCGGCCCGACGCCCGTTCCTGATCGCGGGGGGGGGCGTCCACTACTCGGACGCGACCGCGGCGCTCGAACGCTTCGTCGAGAACACGGGGATCCCGGTCGGCGTGACGCAGGCCGGCAAGGGCGCGCTGCTCGACGATCACCCGGGCTGCACGGGAGGGGTGGGAGCCACGGGGACGCTGGCTGCGAACGAGCTCGCGCGCGAGGCCGACCTCGTGATCCTCGTGGGCACACGCCTCTCCGACTTCACCACGGCCTCGAAGACGCTGTTCGCGGAGGATGCCGCATTCGTCAGCCTGCAGATCGATCCGCACGACGCGGGCAAGCACGGTGCTCATCCGCTTCTGGGCGACGCCCGCGTCGGGCTCGAGCAACTGACGGACGCGCTCGCCGGTCATCGCGTATCAGAGGAGTACGATCGCGAGATCTCCTCGGCGAAGCAACGGTGGGACGCGGCGCACCGCGTGATCGTCCGGTCCGGCTCAAACGGCGAGGGCCGCCGCCTCTGGCCGGTCGAAGTGATCCGCATCCTCAACGAGCATGTCGAGCCCGACGCCACGATCGTGCATGCCGCGGGCGGACTCCCGGGCGACCTTCACAAGCTCTGGCGATGTCGATCGGCCCGCGACTACCATTCCGAATACGGCTACTCGTGCATGGGCTACGAGATCGCCGGTGCGCTCGGCGTCAAGATGGCGCGGCCGGAACGGGACGTCTACGCGCTCGTGGGCGACGGCAGCTATCTCATGCTGCACTCCGAGCTCGTCACGTCGGTGCAGGAAGGTCGCAAGATCACGATCGTCTTGATCGACAACGGCGGCTATCAGTGCATTCACGGATTGCAGCGGCACTGTGGCGGAAGAAGCTTCGGCAACGAGTTCCGCCGGCGCACTGCGATCGTCGGCGATCTCTCGGGCGACTTTCTCTCGATCGACTACGCCGCGAACGCCGCGAGCCTCGGGGCGGCCTCGTTCCACGCGGAAACCGAAGCGGAGCTCATCGAGGCTCTCGATGCCGCTCGTTCCGAAACGAAGAGCGTCCTGATCCACGTCCCCGTCGAGACCGGCCCGCCGATTCCGTCCTACGCCTGGTGGGACGTACCGATGGCCGACGCCTCCAACGTTCCCGGCGTTCGCAAAGCGAGGGAAGCGTACCTCGCGGCCCGCGCCGACCAACGCTACTACTACTGAGGTGGCGTGATGAGAATCGGAGTGAACCCCATCGTCTGGAGCAACGACGACTTCCACGATCTCGGAGGCGACATCTCGCTCGAGCGGTGCCTCGCGGAGGCGAGGGCGGCCGGCTACGCCGGCATCGAGCTCGGCCACAAGTTCCCACGGGAGCCGGAGCGGCTGCAGCCCCTGCTGCGGAACTCCGACCTCGAGCTCGTCTCGGGTTGGCACAGCCTGCACCTCCTCGACCGTTCCATCGCCGAGGAACGCAGCCGCTTTCGTGA
>JALGZO010000715.1 GCA_025774865.1 bacterium
GCCGGATCCAGGTGCTCGGAGCCGGCGTCGAGATCCCGGCGGACGCTCTCGTTCACGATCGTACGGGTCGCACGATCTATCCGGGCTTGATCGAGGCGTACCTCCGTCTGCCCGCGCCGAAGAAGAAGGAAGCCGAGGCCGCGGTCGAGGAGAAGGACTCGACGACGGGGACCGTTCACGAGAACGTGCGCGTCCGCTCGCACGTCCGCGCCGCCGAAACGCTGCCCCTCGGCGAAGAGCTCCGCCAGGAAATGCGCGAGGCGGGATTCACGACCGCGTTCGTCGTGCCGAATGAGGGTAATTTCCGCGGCACCGGCGCGATCGTCTCTCTCGGCGACGGCGCGCCCGCGGACAACGTGATCGACGCGGACTACGCCCACGTTCTCGTGCTCGAGCGCGCCCCCTGGCCCGGGTACCCGAGCTCGCTCATGGGCGCGATCGCGCTCGGACGACAGACCTTCCACGATGTCGCCTGGCATCGTGACGCGTGGGCCGCCTGGCGCGAGACGCCGGACGAGTTGGAGCGCCCCACCGAGAATCTCTCGCTGCGCGCGCTGGAGCCGGTGCTTTACGACGGCATGCCGGTCTTCTTCGAAGCCGAAGATTTGCGGATGTTGCCGCGGGCGCTGAAGGTGGCGCGGGAATTCCGGATCCGACCCGTCATCGTCTCGGGTGGCTCCGACGAGTATCGGCGCCCGAGCCGCGTGCGGCGGTGGCTCGCGGACGCGCAGGCGTCGCTGGTGCTCGGAGTGGACTTCCCTCGTCCGCCGGAGTGGGAGGACGACGACGGCAAGGTGGACGTGGAGCTCGAGGACCTCGTGCACTGGGAGCGAGCCCCGACGAATCCGCGCATCCTCGAGTCGGTCGGCGTCTCGTTCGCGGTCACGACGCAGGGGCTGAAGAAACGGGCCCACGTTCTCGCGAGACTCCGCGCCGCGATCCGGCTCGGCCTTTCGCGGGAGGCGGCTCTCGCGTCCCTCACGACCGAACCGGCGAGGATCCTCGGCATCGACGAGAGGGTCGGCACACTGGAGGCGGGGAAGGCGGCGAACCTCGTCGTCGCGACCGGCGATCTCTTCGAGTTCGGCACGCAGATCGAGGAGGTCTGGATCGACGGGGTTCGGTGGGGCGACGATCCGAAACGGGCGACGGAGAAGGACGTGAAGGGGAAGTGGGACCTCGTGATCGGTGTCGGCGACGACGTGCGCGAACTTCGGATCGAGCTCGAGCGCGGCGACGAGGCGCTCGAGGGAAAAGTCTTGCCGCCGGAAGATGCGACGGCGAAGTCCGAAGAGGAGACGAAAGATGAAGGCACTCCGCTCGAGCGGGTCGAGCTCCTGCGGGGCGTGCTGTCGTTCGTGCACGAGGGAGAGAGCTTCGATCTCCGGCTCGACGGGAAGTTGCTCCGCGGGACCGCGGCCGGCCCCGGCGGCGCGCGGCCGGTGATCGCGCGCGCCGTCAGCAAGGCGCCGGACGTCCCCGACGACCTCTGGGATCTCCACTCGGAGATCGCGCCGGCGTGGCCGCCGGAAGCCGACCCGGCCGACGCTCCGAGCGCGGTCGTCGTGCGGGGCGCGACGATCTGGACCGGCGGACCGGAGGGCAATCTCGACGGCGCCGATCTGCTCGTGGTGGACGGGGAGATTCGCGGCGTCGGCGTGGGTCTCGACGCACCCTCGGACGCGCTCGTGATCGACGGTACCGGCCGCCACGTGACGCCGGGTCTCATCGACTGTCATTCGCACTCGTCCGTGTCCGGGCCGGTCAACGAGTGCACGAACAGCTCCACGTCGGAGGTCCGCATCGCGGATGTGATCAATCCGCGCTCGCCGGCGATCTACCGCGAGCTCGCGGGCGGCCTCACGATCTCGAACTTGCTGCACGGGAGCTGCAACGCGATCGGCGGACAGAACGCGGTCATCAAGCTGAAGTGGGGACAGCCGGCCGACGAGCTCCTGTTCGTTCAGGCTCCGCTGGGAATCAAGTTCGCGCTCGGCGAGAACGTCAAGCAGTCGAACTGGGGCGGCGAGAACACGACGCGCTACCCGCAGACTCGGATGGGTGTGGAGCAGTTCTATCGCGACCGCTTCTTCGCCGCGGAGGACTACCGTCGTGAGTGGAACGAGTGGGAGCGGAAGAAGAAGGGCGCGCCGCCGCGCCGGGATCTCCAGCTCGACGCGCTCGTCGAGATTCTCGACGGCGAGCGGCTCGTGCACTGCCACTCCTACCGCTCGGACGAGATCATCATGCTGATGCGCGTGGCCGAGGACTTCGGCTTCCGCATCCAGACGTTCCAGCACGTCCTCGAAGGCTACAAGTGCGCGGACGAGCTCGCCGCCCACGGAGCCGGAGCGTCGTCCTTCTCGGACTGGTGGTCCTACAAGTACGAGGTGGTGGAGGCGATTCCCTACTCGGGAGCGATCATGTGGGAGCGCGGGGTCAACGTCTCGTACAACTCGGACAGCTGGGAGGTCTCCCGCCGCATGAACCTGGAGGGCGCGAAAGCCGCGAAGTGGGGGGGCGTTCCGGCGGAGGAAGCGCTGAACTTCGTCGCTCGCAATCCCGCCATCCAGCTCGGAATCGACGAATGGGTCGGCACGCTCGAACCCGGCAAGCATGGCGACTTCGTGGTCTGGTCGGACGATCCGCTGTCGGACCAGGCGGTGTGCCTGGAGACCTGGATCGAAGGGGTGCGGAGATTCTCGCGCGAGGAGGATCTCGCGGCTCGCGAAGCCGCGATGGAGCTTCGGGACAAGCTGCTCGCGAAAGCCGGCGCTTTGAACCGCATCCACGAGCTCACTCCGGGCGAGGCGGACAAGGGCAGCTGGCCGGCGTGGTCTGCGTTCGGACGGAAGCAGGGCGAGAGCGGTCAGGCGGAGCGCGGTGGATGCGTCGACCATGCGGGGTTGGAAGGATGGTAGGCGCCGTGAGTCGAGGAAGCGTGGCGGCTGCGATCGTCTTCGCCGGGCTGGTGGGCGCGCGCATCGTCGGGGCCGCCCCCGTCGCGATCACCGGAGCGACGATTCACCCGATCTCGAGATCGGCCATCGAGGACGGCGTGCTCGTGATCGACGGCGATCGGATCGAAGCGGTCGGCGGACGCGAGACCGCGATCCCGGGCGACGCGGAGCGCATCGATGGGACCGGCCTTCACCTCTGGCCGGGCCTGATCGACGCCCGGAGCTACCTGGGGCTCACGGAAATCGGAAGCGTGCGCGGCACGCGTGACTACACCGAGTCGGGACAGATGAATCCCAACGCGCGCGCCGAGGTCTCTGTCAACGTCTCGTCGAGCCACATTCCGGTGACGCGCGCGAACGGAACGCTGCTCGCGGCGACGCATCCCTACGGATCGATGGTCCCCGGCACGGCGGCCGTCATCGCGCTCGACGGCTGGACGTGGGAGGAGCTCGTGCGAAAGGCGCCGGCCGGGCTCATGATCCGATGGCCGTCGATGGCCGCGCCGGAGGCCCCGGGTCAGTATGACGAGGAAGAGGCCCCGGAGAGGCCCGAGTGGGAGGAGCGCGTCGCCCGGCTCGACGAGATGATCGAGGAGGCTCGTGCCTACGACGGAGCGAGATCCGGAGCGCCCGGGAAGCGCGACGCGGACGTCCGGTGGGAGTCGCTGCTCTCCGTGGTCGACGGCCGGACTCCCGTCTGGATCGAGGCGACGAACCTCACGCAGATTCGCGCTGCGCTCGACTGGACCGAGAAGCACGGGCTGCGGATGGTGCTGGTGGACGGCAGTTCGCGGGCCACCGGCGACGCCTGGCGCTGCGCGGGCGACCTCGCCGCGCGCGGCATCCCCGTCATCTGCAAGACGACTCGCGTGCCCGCCCGCCGCTACGAGCCGTACGACACCGCGTTCGCCGCGCCGGCGAAGCTGCAGGCGGCGGGGGTGGCGATCGCGTTCGGAAGCTGGAACTCGGCGCACGCGAGGAACCTCCCGCAGGAAGCCGCGAGGGCCACGGCGTTCGGTCTGCCGCGCGACGAGACGGTCCGCGCTCTGACGCTCGGCGCGGCGGAGATCCTCGGCATCGACGACCGCTACGGGTCGCTCGAGCCTGGCAAGAGCGCGACGATGATCCTCACCGACCGGGACGTGCTCGAGATCCGCATGAGCGTCGAGCGCGCCTGGATCGACGGTCGGGAGATCGACCTCGAGAGCCGGCATACGCGGCTCTGGGAGAAGTGGCGCGGGCGGCCGCGGCCGGGTGGCGAGTAGCCGAGCCGCGGATCAGTTGCCGGCGGACTTCCCGCCCGTCTCGTCGAATCATGGGCCCTCTTCGGGATTCGGGCTGCACGTATTTGCTCCTGCTGCGGGAGCGGCGGTGTCAACTCGCGTAAGCCCGCCGCGGCGTCAACCGGCGTACGTCCGCAGCGGCGTCAACCGGCGTCCGTCCGCCGCGGTGTCAACTCGCGTAAGCCCGCAGCGGTGTCAACCGGT
>JALGZO010000716.1 GCA_025774865.1 bacterium
CCGCCCTGGTTGCGACCGGCGCACTGGTCCGCCACCGGGATCCACGAGAGACCGAGTCCCGTCACGGACGCGATCGGCTGAAATGGCCTCGAGGAAACGGCGACTACATAGAGGTCGCCGGGAGCCGCGGTGACGCTGGCCGACGTGGACACGACCGAGCCGGACGCCGTGCCCGTCACGGTTTCCTGGTGCAGGATCGAAGCGAATGCCACCGGAGCAGCGCCGAGGAGGCTCACGGCGAGCGCGGCGGCGATCGCAATAGGGGGGCGGATTGACCTCAGGGGTCGGACTTCCTAACGGCTTGGCAGTGATGTGAGCGCGGGAGATTCGAGAGCCAGACACGACCGGTGGATCCGTGTCTTGCTTTGTAAGCGAGCTTACCCATTCTGATCAATGAGTTGCAACAGCTCAGTGATGAGAAGTCAATGCAGATTGCACATGCTGGGGAAGAAGCGGGTTCCTTGTCGCGCCTCCGCCCGTGTGATCGCTCGGTGGTCTCTCAGCTTCCTTCCGTGGCCACCTGGCCACGTCCGCCCTCGAGAGCGCGAGCCCGCTCCGCGGCCGCGCCCGCTTCTTCCGGCAACCCGGCCTCGACGTAGGCGGCCGCCAGTGCGGTCCATACGCTCGCCCGCCCCGCGTCCAGTTCCACCGCGCGCCGAAGAAACTCGATCGATCGCTCGACCTCGCCCATTCGCCCGAGCGAGCCACCGATATCGGCCAGGGCGGCCGCCTTCTCGGCCCCGCCGATCCGTCCGCTCTCGACTTCCGCCATCAGCTCCAGCCTTTCGGCCCGCTCCAGGGCGCCCGGGAGAGCGGGAGTGGTCTCGCTCGCGCGCCTCCAGAGCTGTGCCGCCTCCGTGTACTCCCCGAGGGATTCGCGGATGGTGGCCGCGTCGGCGTAGGCGTGGAGATCGTCGGGATGCGTCGCCGCCGATTGCTCGTAGAGCGACGCGGCGAGACGTAGATTCGCGGGCTCGATCGAGCCATCGAACTCCGCATCGTGCCAGGCGGCCAGCGCCCGGTCGCAGGTCTCCGGATGCTCGTCCTCGGCCATCGGCTCCTCGGCGAGGACGATGCGTTCGCGAATCCACGCCGCTCTCCGAGCCGGGTCGCCCACCAGGGCCGCGAGCTCCGCCCGCTTCGTCGTCACGGCGGACTCGTCGGGCAGCATCTCCGCGAGCCGCGAGTATATGGCGTGGGTCTCGTCGAGGAAGCCGTGCCTCTCGAAGATGCGGGCCAAGTTGTAGAGCACGCCGCCGTCTTCCGGCGCGAGTTCCGCCGCCCGGCGATACTCGCGGATCGCCCTCAGCAGCTCCCCGTCATTGTAGTAGGCGATCCCGAGCGCCCGGTGCCTCTCGACCGACTCCGGCTCGCGCTCCAGCTTGCGCAGCAGATGCACGATGTTCAGCTGCGCCGCGATCGCTCGCCGCATATGACGCGTGGGACTGAGGTCGCGCACCTCGAGCAGCTTGGCCACGGCACCATCGTAATTCCCCTGGTCCATGAGAACACGCGCCAGGTTGAAGTGGGCGGCGGCGAAGTCGGGCTTCGCCTCGACGGCCTTGCGAAACTCCCGCTCCGCCTCGTCCAGCGCCCCTTCGCGCCAGTGGATGAAGCCAAGCGAGTTGCGCGCATTGACGTCGTGGGGAAACTCGGAGAGCCGCGCCATGAAGTAGCGCTTCTTCTCCGGCCCATACTGAAGCGCCGAGCGGACGTTCTGGTCCTCCAAACCGGCGTAGACGGCAGCGACCTCCGCCTCCCGGACGGACATCGTCCGGTGGGTGAGGAACCCGAGATGGAGCCGTCGCGAGATCGCCTCGTAGTCACGCATCGTGTCGGCGAGGTCGGGTGCGCCGTCGGTGTTGCTGAGGTAATCGAGGATCGATTCCTGATGACGGACCAGCTCCAGCGCCGCATCGACACCCTCATCGTCCTGGTCCGCACGAAACTGCACGTGGGGCAGGTCGTCGGTGTTGACCGTGGTGAACCCCTGCAGCATGTCGCCGAGGCCGTCCTCGCCGATCAGGAAGAAGCTCAGGAACTTCTCGGGGCGGTCGATGCCGAACTCCTCCAGACCCGACTCCACGTAGATCGGTTCCAGGCGCGAGACGAGATCCTCGTAGTCGATGTCCAGCCGGTCGGGCGTCCCCAGCATCAGGATCTGCGTGGAACCGTAGATGGCCCAGACGCTCATGTGCGGAAAGACGCTGCGAAAGGTGTTCAAAACGACGTGGATCGCATCACCGGGGAGCGGTATCAGGGCCCACTGACAGAAGACGCCACCGGGCTTCAAGCGATCTTTGACGAGCTCGTAAAATTCCTGCGAGTAGAGCGTCCACGAGTCGAACATCTTGGGATTCGTCGCGTCGGAGATGATCAGCGAGTACTTCTTGTCGGCCAGAAGCAGAGCGTTCCGCCCGTCGTTGACCACCTGCGTGAACCCGGGGTGGTTGTAGACGTCGAGGTTCTCTCGTTTGAAAGTGTCCGCCACGCCTTCGATGTCCGGATTGAGGTCCACGCACTCGAGCTCGGAGACGTAATTGACACAGGCGCCGGCCGACATCCCCGCGCCGAATGCGACCATCAGGGCGTCGTCAGGGTCTTCGTGCACCATGACGGGCAGGATGCCCAGCATCTTGAACAGCTGCACGTGCCACAGCCGCGACGAGGCTTCCTCCACCGCGTTCAGGTGAAGATCCTTGTAGCCGTTCTTGTAGAAGTCGTAGACGACGACATTGGCGATCTTCCCCTCTCGGTAGTGCAGGATGTTGGCCGAGGGGTGGGAACGCTCGAACAAGCCGCGAAACAGATTCCCGGGTGCCGCCGCCACGACCACCGCGACGAGGACCGCGAAGCCGGCCGACCACGCCAGGCGGCTCGGGCGGCGCAGGCGGGGCAGCCACGCCAGCAGACCCGCAAGCACATTCGCCGCGGCGACGACGATCACTCCCAGGTGGAGGCCCAGGTAGGGCAGCAGGATGAAGCCGGCGGCGAACGCGCCGAGGATCGCTCCGACGGTGTTCACCGCGTACACGACCCCGACGCTCATGCCTTCCCGGCGTTCCCCACGCTGGCAGATCTGTACGGCCATGGGTACCGCGACTCCCATCATCACCGTCGGCCCGATCATGATCACGGCGGTCTTGGCCGGGGTCAGCGCGCTCGAGAAGTTGTTGAACAACGGACCGTGCAGGAAGCTGAAGAGAAACGGGGTGAGATACGAGATCATCCCGATCGCGATCTCCAGGCCGATGAACCACGCGACCTGGTCACGTCTCCGCGAGAGGAAGCGGCTGTACACCAAGCTCCCGGCCGCGATGCCGACGAGGAACGTCGCCAGAATCGACGTGAACGAGTGGATGTTGTTCTGCAGGAAGAGGTTCAGCATGCGGGTCCAGAAGACTTCGTAGGCCAGCGCGCAAAAGCCCGAGAGTCCGATGCCGGCCAGCACCAACTTCTGCGTCGTGTCGTACGAAGGGGGTGTAGCGGCTCGGGGGGGCGGCGGCTCGGCGCGGACCGGCGGGGCGCTCTCCCCCGTGCGTCGACTCAACCCCCAGGCGGCCAGGGCCACTCCGAGGTTGATCGCGACGGCGACCCGGGTGGTGTCGCGCATGCCCAGCGCCTGCAACAGCATGTACCCGCAGGCCACGGTTCCGATCACGGCCCCCACGGTGTTCCACCCGTAGAAGACGCCCGTCTGACGGCCCAGGGCGCTGCTTCCGTGGGCGAACCTCTTGAGCAACACGGGCAGCGTGCCGCCCATCAGGAAGGTCGGCACGCTGATCAAGGCGAAGCACACGACGAAGCGAGCGAGGTTGACCTGCGCGATGCCGCCCCCGCCGGCGCTGTAGAGCGCCGCGTACAGCGGCGTCGCTGCGCTCAGCAGCAGGGGGAAGAACAGCGCGTAGACTCCGATCCCCGCCTCGAGTCCCGCGTAAAGCCGGATCAAGGGCCAGGGGCGCCGGTCGATCAGCCAGCCGAGCACGAAGCTGCCGGCCGCCAGCCCTCCCATGAAGGAGCTCAACACGGTGCTGGTGGCCAGCATCGTGTTGCCGAAGACGAGAACGAGCTCCCGCGTCCAGACGATCTGATAGATCAGACCGGCTACCCCCGACAGGAAGAAGAGGGCAACCATGCCGTTTCGCGTGATGTGCGGAGCGCTCCCGTCACGCGTCGCCGACGTGTCTTCGTCCTCCTCTCGACGTGATTGGGTCAGCGCTGATGACACTGGACGCACAGATCCATGGACGGATCGAGAGTCAGATAGGACTCGTGGTCGGAGCCGTGCATCGTGTGGCAGCTCAGACAGGTGACCGCCTCACCGGTGCGTTGATCGATCACGTCCGGACCCACCGGATGGGAAACTTTGTGAGCCCTCTCGTGACAGCGCGAGCACAGATCCACATCCGTGGTCACCAGGTACTTCGAGTTCTCGGCTCCGTGCGCCACAGATCCACATCCGTGGTCACCAGGTACTTCGAGTTCTCGGCTCCGTGCGCTGTGTGGCAGTTGGAGCACTCCATCGCGTCGTGGGTAAGATACTCGCTCTTGGGCTTGCGCCCCGGCTCGTTGAAGTGACAGCGCATGCACACAACCTGTTGCTCCGCCGCGAGGAGGGATCCGGCGTTGGACGCGTGCGGGTTGTGACAGTTCAGGCAGGACTCTCCCTGCGTCAGGTGGCCGTGGAACTTCGTTTCCTCGAAGCTCTCAACTCCCCGGTGGCATTCGATGCAGAGAGTCTTCACGTCGGCCTGGATGGCGAACGAACCGTCGTCTCCTCCGGAGCCGTGACAGCGCTCGCAATCGCCCGCGGCGAACGGCGAGTGCTGGTTCTCCCGCAGGAGTCCCGTCAGAGATCCGGAGTGAGGATCGTGGCAAGCGGTGCAGTCGGCCCCGCGGATGTCCCGGCCCCGGTGGGCCGTGGTGAACGCCTGGTCCGACTTGTGACAGTCGAAGCACAACGACGGAACGGTCTTCTGCAGAAGCCCGCTGACCCCCGAACCGTGCGCGACGTGGCAGGAGAGGCAATCCCCCTTCGGAAGCGGATCATGAACCACGGGCCGCGCCAGCCATTCCTGGACCGGCGAGTGACAGTCCTGGCACAGGACCACGGGGCGCTTGTTCAGTTGATCCGGAAACGCCGAAGCGTGCGGGTCGTGGCACTCGCTGCATTCTCCGCGCAATGCCGGCACGTGCGGAGAGGACAGCTGGAGCTCGTCGCGCACCCCGTCGTGACACGACAGACAGAGCTCACCCTTGTCGGTGTCGAGCAGAGCGGCGTGCTTGGCGGCGTGCGGGTTGTGACACGTGGAGCACTTCCCGTCCTCGAACGCCGTATGCACGTGCTTCTTCGAAGCGTCCGCCGCGATGTCGGAATGGCATTCGAAGCAGACCGCCGGCTCGTCGACCGTGACCGGCTGGGCGATCAATGCGTGCGGCAACAGCAGCACGAGCCAGGCGCCGAGTGCTTTCGGTGGTCGGCTCACTGCCCGCCCCCCCCCGCCGGTTCACCGGGATGACACGCGTCACAGGCGTTTTCCGCAAACGGGTCGTGGGTGACGGCCTGCAGCCTTCTCGCATCTTGCGTCGCATGCGGGTCGTGACACTTGCGACAATCGAGTTGATCGCCACTGAGGCCGAGATGGAGATCCCGGAACCCGGCGTCGTCACCATCGTGGCAGGTGAGACACTGATCGGGTATCGCCTCAGCGAGCAGCGTCGGCTCGGGGCTGTGATGAGGCTCGTGGCACTCCAGGCACTCCCCGTCCTCCGCCGGAGGATGGACGGTGCCGCTCTCCATCCTCTTCCCCAAGCCCTCGTGACAGGTGAAGCACAGGCGGGGGGGCGCCTCCGGGAGGAGACCTGCGATCATTCCCGTGTGGGGCAGGTGGCAGGCGGTACAGGTCCCCTCCGCGACCGGAGCGTGTGTGCTCCGGCTCGATGCGGACTCGGTCGGGACGTCGTCGTGGCATTCCATGCACACGGCGGACACCTCGCTCACCATCAAATGTTCGTACTCCGAGGCGTGCGGCGTGTGACAGAGATCGCACTCCCTCTCCTCGAAGGGTGAATGGACCACGGTCGGTTGCCCTTCGAACAAGGTCTCGTGGCAGGTGGCGCAGAGCGCGTTTCTGTCGTCCTTAAGTAGACTCGCCCCCCCGGAAGCGTGGGGAGCGTGGCACTCGTTGCATTTCCCGATCTTCGCCGGGACGTGCACGCTCTTCTGGGTCGCCCAGTCGATCAGATCGTCGTGGCAGGTGGCACACAGCTCCGAGCGCGGGGCATTTGTCAGGCTCGCGTGATCCGAGCCATGGGGCACGTGACAGTCCAGGCACTCACCGCCGTCCAGGGGATCGTGAACGTTTTCGCTCGCCAGCTCCGCCTCGACCTCGGTGTGACAACCGAGACAGAGGAGCGTTACGGGTTCCGAGACGAGCTTCTGCTCGGCGAGTCCGTGCGCGTCGTGACAGAGGCTGCAGTCCTGCCGGGCCGGCTCGTGTCGGGAGGCCTTGACCAGCTCCGGATGGATGTCGTCGTGGCAGTCGAGGCACAGCGAGCTCGCCGGCTGCCGCAGAAGCACGGGCTCCCGGGATCCGTGGGGGCCGTGGCAGTCGAGGCACGCCCCGTCCTCCACGGGTGAGTGGGTGCCCGCGGGCGCCACCTCGGACTCGTCGTGGCAATCCAGGCACAGCTCGACGGGGTCCTGCGAGATCGTCGCGAAGGGCTCCGGATCGCCGGGGGCCGCGTGGCAGGCCTCGCAATCGCCCTCGGTCATCGGGTCGTGAGCCGAAGCCGTCAGGAGCTTCACGCTCTCGGAGGAGTGCGGTGAATGACAGCTGGAGCACTCCGCATCCTGGACGGGATAGCCCCAATGGGCCTCGCCGAACGAGGGCTTCGAGGGGTCGTGGCAGTCGAGACACAGGGCGCGGGCTTCGCGGCTCAGAAGGCCCCCATGATCCGCCCCGTGCACCTCGTGACAAGAGAAGCAGCCGTCCGCGAGAGGTGCGTGCTGATGCTGGAAGTCGAATTCCCGGTGGTCATGGCAGTCGAAGCAGAGTTGCTCCAGCGGGCTACTGA
>JALGZO010000717.1 GCA_025774865.1 bacterium
CGCCGGCGTACTCCCAGTTGTCCAGCAAGCCGTGGCTGGCGAGGCAGTCGGCCCGGTGCAGCTCCAGATGGTCGTCGAACCGGGGCATCCCGAGGAAACGCTTCAACGTGGACGGTCTCATTTGCCGGATGTCCTTGAACTTCATGTGGTTGGCAACGAGTGCCACCACGTGCTCGCGCGACTCGTTCGACAGTCGGAGCTCCCGGCAGAGCCTCTCCGCCAGGTCGGAGCCCACGCGGCAATGCTCGGGGAAGCGAATCCGATCGGCGCGGTCGAACGTCGGCGGCTTGCCGACGTCGTGCAGGAGGGCCCCGAACGCGAGCTCCGGCGACGGTGACCTCAAGTGCCGGAAGAGGAGGATCGTGTGCGTGAGCACGTCACCCTCCGGATGGAACTCGGGGGGCTGTTCCACGCCGTCCATCGCGGCGACGTCCGGGAGAACGACCTTCAGAAGGCCGGTTTCGCGAAGGAGCCGGAGACCGCGTTCGGGGTCGGGGCCGGTGAGGAGGCGCGTGAGCTCGTCGCGCGTCCTCTCGGCCGCGACGTTTGCGGCGAGCGGCGCGAGCTCCTCGACGGCCGCCCGCGTCGAGGGCTCGATCTCGAAACCGAGCTGTGCGGCGAAGCGCACGGCGCGGAGGAGCCGGAGGTGATCTTCACGGAAACGCTCGCCGGGCTCGCCAATCGCGCGCAGGATCTTCGCTTGCAGGTCGCGGCGACCGCCGACGTGATCGATCACCTCGCCGGTGGTCGCGTCCAGGAGCATCCCGTTCACCGTGAAGTCGCGACGCTGGACGTCCTCCTCCTCGGTCGCGTACCGGACCTCGCTCGGACGCCGTCCGTCGAGGTAGGGACCCTCGGATCGAAACGTGGCCACTTCGATCGCGTGATCGTGCACTCGGACCAGCACGACCCCGAACGCCGCACCGACGAGCCGACTGTCCGAGAACAGAGCCGAGACCTCGTCGGGTCGAGCGGACGTCGCCACATCGACGTCGTTCGGAGGCACGCCGAGCAGGTGGTCGCGCACGGCGCCGCCGTTGATGTAGGCGCGGTGTCCCGCTCGCGCGAGGCGCTCGGTGACGACTCGAGCAGCTTCCATCGAGGCGACCGGCATGGTGATCCTCCCGGGTCCAGCTTACCGCAGGCCGGCAAGCCGTCGAACCCGAACCGAATTGCCACGCGTTTGCGGCTGTGAGATCCTCGCGTCCTCCCCGGAGGTTCCCATGCAGACCGACCAGGCGCCGGAATCGGGCGGCAGCGGCCCGGAAGACCAGAATTGGCTCCTCGAGCTGCTCGTCTGTCCACTCACGCGGGCGCCACTCGTGCTGGACGGCGACACCCTCGTCTCCACCGACCCTGCGACCCGGCGCCGCTACCGGATCGACGACGGCGTTCCCATCATGTTGATCGACGAATCCGAAGAGCTCGACGATGCCACCTGGAAAGAGATCATGGCGCGTCATCCGGAGGCGTCGGGAGAGTAGGCCGCAGGAAGTCGAGCTCGAAGCTCCGGAACCCCACGAACCGGACCCGTACCGTCGGTGAATCTCCCTCTTTCCCCGATCTCGCCCGGGCCACGAGCTGCGTCGCCATCGCGGGGTTCGAGGTGACGGTGTAGCCCGAGGTCTGGGCGCGGAAGACTCCGACGATTTCGTCGTCCAGCGCGCGGAACCACGCCGGCATGAGCGCGATCGCTTCCACGGGATGAGTGCGGACGAACGCTTCGTCCGGGCCCAGCATCTCGGGCGTGTTGAGTCCGACGACGTCGATGGTGGGAAGTCTCGAGAAATAGCGGATCGCCCCGGCGTCGGAGGCGGCGATCCAGCGACCCGCCGGCACCTTCGCCTCGAGCCATTCGCCGACCCGGCGCTGCACCTCGTTGATGTTGCGGACATCGTTGTGGTAGTGCCGGCTCACGGGAGCGACCGTCGTCGCGGCGCCGATGAGCGAAAGGAGAACCAGGGTCGCGGCGGGTGCTCTCGCGGCGCGCGACGCGAACCGCTCCCCGAGACCGTGCGCCCCGATCGCCAGACCGCAGAGCAGGAGCGGCACGGACGGCAGGACGTAGCGCAGGTGGTAGAACGCCCGAGGATCGGCCGGATCGAGGACGAGGAGGTTCGCCGCGAGGAACACGAAACCGGCGAGGAGCGGGAGCGCGCGAAAGAGCGCGTCGGCCCCGCCGCCGCGGCGAATCAGGCCTCCCGCCGCGAGCCACCCGAGTCCGGCGGTGAACGGAGGCACTCGGGGCAACATCTCGGTGAGTGCGGTGGCCAGTCGCCCGGGGAAGGCCGCCAGACTCGTCGTGCTCTTCGCGTGGAACGTCGCCGGGAGCGGAGAGCCGCTCGCCCAGAGGTGGTGGCCGCCCAGCGCGCCGGCGGCGATGATCGGTGGGGAAAGCAGTCGAATCGTCGCTGCGCGTCCGCCGGCGATCGCCGCGACGCCGGCCGCGAGCACCGCCACGGCGCCCGCCTCGGGCCGGGCCAGGCCGGCGAGCGCGAGCCAGACACCGGCTCGTCCCCACGCCCTCCCGACCACTGAACGCATCGCGAGCAACAGCAGGAGTCCCGTCAGCGTGATCTCCATCCCGGAGAACGCCGCGGCCGCCCATGGCGTCGCGAGCGCGATGAGCCCGCCCGCGCTCGCGCCGGCGAGTCGGCTTCCGGTGACGCGAGCGACGAGCGACGCGCCCACCACCACCCCGACGACATGCACCAGCGCGCCGGCGAGCACGATCGCGCGCACGAGCGAATCGACCGACCGACCGAACGCCGCGTGCAAGGTGGCGAGGCAGATCGCCCAGAGCGGCGACGTGCATCCGGTGGACGGAACACCGTCGTTGTACGCGAGGTGCCCGCTCTCGAGGAGGCCGCGCCCGTAGACGAGGTGGATCCACGCGTCGTCGAGCCGAAACCCGATCGGCCCAGGGTTCGCGGAACGTCCGATGAACCACAGCGCTCCCAACATGAAGATCGAAAGCGCGGCAGGCGCGACGACGAAGACCGGTTTCTTCAGCGCGAACCCCATTCCTTTCTTGACGACGCGTTGGCTCGTTCTCTAGTTTCGCCGCAACCGGGCGGATCCGCGCCGTCCGGTTGTCCGTCGTTTCCTCGGGGCACGTCGCGAGGTCCCCCGCGCGTGACCGTTCGATCCGAGGGGATGGGAGGATGCACTCCCGATGATGAGAAGGGCCTTGGTTCAGGGCGCTTCGATTCGACAGAGGGTACTCCGCCGGCGTCGGATTTACACGAGCTTCGCCGACGCTTGGGAAGCCAGGCGGCACGAACCGGAACGGATTCGGAAGGGCAAACCGAAGCTGAAACCGAAAACCGCCTGAACGACGAGCGCCCCGGATCGCGAGGTCCGGGGCGTTTTTTTGACTCGCTCGACGACCGGAAGAATCAGCCGGCTCCGTTCGGGGCGATGTAGATGTCGAGCGGGTAGAACTGACGACCGTCCACGTGCATCTCGACCTGGAACCAGAGACCCGTCACGACCATCGGTGCCGACGTTTCCAGGGGGGCAACCGTCGACCGTCCGAATGCCGTCCCGAAGAAGTCGACCGGAGCGACCTGGAGCAGTCCGTGCGTGCGGTTCTCGATGACGAGCCGGTCCCCCGGCGACAGGGTCACGCGCGGGAGGTCGGTGCCGCCCCACTCGTCCACGACGACCCGGACGACCTGCCACGGACCGGACCGGGCACCTCCGCGGTTTCCGCAAGCGGCGGGCGATCGCTCGGTCTGGAATTACGGAACGGGGAGCGCGGGTGGGACGGGGCGGCGCATGCGGACGCAGAAAAGGGGCGGAGTGGCCAGTACTCCGCCCCTTCGATCCTGTGCGGGATATCCGCGTCTAGGGTTGAGGGGTTGATCTCCACCGAAAACCGGAAGCACACCTCCGAGCACCGGTCTGTCAGGAGGAGAGAACCCCTCAGTCGCCCTCTAAGGACATGCAAAGGTGGTGCCGCTCGTGCCCGAATTCTCGAAGAACCTGCAACTCGCTGTGAGCTCGTCGATTGGCCGAATCGAAGCTCCGCGCGGCGACTCGGCCTTGACGCCCGGACCGTCCTCGTTCGAGGACAATCCTCGAAGAATGTCCTCGATCGGGGACAGCATCCTCCCTCTGGAATGCTAAACATTTGTCTGGTATCTTTCGATGGATCTCCTTGGAGGCAGGAAACGAGGAGCCGTCGGAAGGGGCCAGCCCGGGGGACGAACGGCATTGATCGAGAAAATCCAGGAGCCCATCGAGGTCCTCACGAAGTTCGTGGACGGAAGAATCCAGCCGATGCGATTCCGCTGGCGAGGGCGCGTGTTCACCGTGTCCGAGATCACCGGGCTCTGGGACAAGCGAATCGGGGAACACCGGGCGCACTTCTTCTCCGTGGGAGTGGGGACACGGGACTACTACGAGCTCTGCTACCAGGCGCGCACGTCGCAGTGGACACTCGAGAACATCTACCTCGAGGGATGAGTGCCGGTTCGGGCAGCTATTCTCGGTTCGTTTCCGTCTCGCGCAGACGGCGCAGCAGCAGCTCGAGCCTCCGGTCGTCGGGGTTCGCGGCGAGCCCCTCCCGGAAGGACGCCGTTCCTGTGCGGAGAACCGCCACCCCGCCTCCTGCGGCGTAGCCCTCGAGCAGTTTGCCGGCGGACGCCACGAATCGCCGCATCGTGTCGCGGTCGAAGTCACCCCGGATCGGCGGCAGGTCGGGGCGCCGCGAGTCTCGAAGCCAGCGGAGGTTCACGTCCTCCCTCGCGGCGCCGTGCTGCCTCCGGCGTTCGCGGACCATCGTGAACTCGGTCCGCGGACGGGCCCAGGTGTTGATCGGTCCGTCGCCGATCGCCGCGCGGACGTCGTCGTCCTCCGCGATGCGCAGCGACGCCATCGCGTACGGCGACTCCACGTGGATCCTCTCGAGATCGGGCCCGACCCGAGGGTCGGACGCGAAACGGCGCATCCGGTCGAAGCGAAACGCGATCGGGTCGGAGCTGCCCGCGAGAATCACGTTCGACGGATCGTGCCAGAGGAGCACGGTGTACGGGAACGCGCGAGTGAACGTGCGCGTGATCGTGCGGAGCTCGGACGCCGGCAGGTTCAGGGCCAGCCACTGGACCATGACGCCGCCGTCGCGCAGGCGGTCGCGGCACAGCTCGTAGTAGTCGCGTGCGAGCAGCGACGCGTTCCCGACGTACTCGGGATTCAGCTTGGAGTCACTACTGATCACGTCGAAGCGTCGCTCGGTGGTGAGGAGAAACTGCACGCCGTCGGCCACTCGCAGATCGGCGCGCGGATCGGCGAGCACGTCGCCGTGTTCCGCCCGGAAGTACGCTGCTCCCTCGACGACTCCCGGAGCGATTTCCACGCACATGAGAGTTGCGATCTCTTCGTACAGAGCGAGGGTCCCGAGCGTGATTCCGCTGCCGAGTCCGACCGTGAGGACGGCCTCGGCGCGATCGACGAGCGCCATGGGAAGATGGGCCAGGATCTTCTCCTTGCGCAGGACGTTCGCGTTCGTCCCGCCGATGTGGTGCCCGTCGACGCTCATGTGCATCTCGCCGTTCGGCTTCTGGTAGACGCGCGTCGCGGCGAACGAGTCCTCCGCGTCGAAGAGCACCCGGTCGCCCGGCGACTGGGTGTCGCTCAAGATCGCTCGCGCTTCCCGGCCGGCGACGAACCCGACCCCGAGGATCAGCGCTGCCGCAACGGGAGCGAGCCAGACGTGTCCGCCGGGACCGCGGACCAGCCAGTGGACTCGCGTCCCAAGAGCGAGGTTGACGACGGCGGCCGCGACGATCGCGTTCCGTGCGCCGAGGAGCGGCAGCGCCACGAAGCCGGCGGCGAGCGACCCCACGATGGCTCCGAGCGTGTTCGCGAAGTAGAGGGTCCCCACGCGGCCCCCGACTCGCTCGAGATTCCGGATTCCGATCCGGTTCACGAGCGGAAACGTCATTCCGAAGAGCATCGTCGGAAGAATCATGACGGCGAACGCCATGAGGAAGCGGCCGAAGACGAAGCCGCTCCAGCTGGCGGTGGTCACCCCCCTCGCTTCATAGGCCGGGAGCCCCATCCAGATGAGGGGAATGCTCGCGAGGGCGGTGGCGCCGATCGCGATCTGCGTCCACCCGAGCCACCGCGCAGGGGAGCGGACACGATCCGCGAGCTGTCCTCCGAGCCAACCGCCGCCGGATAGTCCCAGAAGGAACGTCGTCAGCATCGCGCTGAACGCGTAGGTCGAGTTGCCCAGGAAATGTTGCAGCGCGCGGGTCCACAGGACTTCGTACGCGAGCGCGGTCGCTCCCGACAGCGCGAAGACCGTCACGAGCCAACGGTCAGTGAGTTCGCGAGGTCCTTCGAGCGGCATGGGTCGCGGCGGCGCTTCGCTCGCGGCCGTTTCCACCGTGCGGCTCGGCCCTCCCGCCCGGTCGATCGCGAGCGCAGCCAGGGCCACGAGCAAGTTCCCCGCGACGGCCAACCCCGTGCTCCCGTGGAGGCCGAGCACCTGAATGAGGACGAAGCCGGCGAGGAAGCTCCCCGCGGTCGCTCCGAGCGTGTTCACGGCGTAGAGGGCGCCGAGACCCCGGCCGACACTCTCCTGAGCGCGGACGAACCAGCGGCCGAGCACCGGAAGCGTGCCGCCCATCAGGATCGTCGGCGGCAGCAGCAGCGCGAACGCGACGAGGATCCGCAGGAGGAAGTGGCTCTGGGGCGGCAGGGTCCGGGCCGCTCCGACATAGAGTGGCTCCACCACCGCGACAAGAAAGGGGATGAGGCCCCCGATCAGGCCGATCCCGAGCTCGAGCGAAGCGTAGAGACGCAGCGGTCGTCCGGCCCGGTCGGCGCGGGCGCCGAGCCAACGGCTCCCCAGCGCGAGCCCTCCCATGAACGCGGCGAGCACCGTGCTGACCGCGTAGCTCGTCCCGCCGAGTAGGTGCGTGAGCAGACGGATCCAAACGAACTGATAGATGAGGGCGCTGATGCCGGCGACGAAGAAGAGTGCGAGGACGAGGATCGAACGCGCGATCACGCCACCCCGGCGATCATGCTTCAGGCGTAGGGCATGGGCGGGACCTTGCCGAGCATCCGCGCGTAGACCGCGAGCGATCCACGGTGGTGCGCGGTGTGATCCGCCATCCCGTGGAGGATGGCCCGCTTCGGCAGGCCGCTCATGATGCCTTCCGGGAGGAGCTCGTCCAGTTCCGCGACCGACATCATCTCGGGTCGGGGCCGGAAGTCGGCGTCGCCCTCCTCCAGACGGCTCGCGGTCTTCTCGAAGAGGTCTCGCATGTCGTGCAGCAATCCGACGGCGGGGTTCTGCGTGGTCATCGCGTCTCCTGTTCTTGGGTGGGCGGCAGAATAGCACGGCGTTCCGAGAGCGCGGAGGCCGCCCCGAGGGAAGGCCCGCCCCGACCGGGCGGGCCGGGTGGGCCCAGTCAGGAACGCCCGGATCGGGTCTCTCAGCCCAGCTCCGAAGTGCAGTGCGGGCAACGGGTCGCCTTGATGGGAACGTCCGTGAAGCAGAACGTGCAGCCCTTGGTGGTTGGTGCGGCGGGAGGCGCCTCCTCCTCCTTCCGCTTCATCTCGTTCATGCCTTTGATCACCATGAACAGAGCGAGCGCGATGATCAGGAAGCTGACGATTGTGTTAAAGAACGCGCCGTAGTTTATGGTAACGGCCCCGGCCGCCTTGGCTTCCTCCAGCGAGGCATACGGGGCGGCCGCCTCGGCGCCTTGCTTCAGCACCATGAACATGTTGGAAAAATCGACCCCGCCGAGTGCCAGCCCGATCGGCGGCATGATGACGTCAGCCACCAGTGACTTCACGATGGTTCCGAACGCCGCCCCGATCACGATCCCGACCGCCATGTCCAGCATGTTGTCCTTGAGGGCGAACTCCTTGAACTCCTTCAACATTCGAGACTTCTCCTTTCAAAGCGACGCGGCTCAGCCGATCGGGATGATCACCCCGAGACTGGCCCCGAAACCATTCATCTTGCGCTTACCCCCGATCTGGTCCTCTTCGTCCGCCTCGAGAAACAGGTAGCGAGCCTCCGCAAATGCGCCCAGCCCGAGCAGCGTGAAT
>JALGZO010000718.1 GCA_025774865.1 bacterium
GGCGAGTCGCGGGGGAAGCACACCCGGGCCCTGGCCGGCTTGACGTGGATCGCTGGCGTCAGCCCGGCTCGGGGGGTCCGGGGAGGGACCTCACCCGCTCCGGCACCGGCGGGGATGACCCGCGCGACGACCATCGGTCCGTGAGGCCCGCCGGCGAGTCGCGGGGGAGGCCCCTCTTCCCGGACCCCCGAGCCGGCCTTGTAACTCCCGCCGGGAGTCCTGGTGACTCCCGCCGCGGGCGTGGCGGGCGAAGCCGGCTAGCGATCGGTGTCTGACCGGGGAATCTCCCACCCGCAAGTCCGGACCCCACTGCGTGGGAGGGGCCCGCGCGCAGTTGCGCAGGGCCCGCACCGCGAACGGGTCAGGGAGTTGAGTTCGGTTGCGGGCCCGAGCGCTGTCTGAGCACGGGCCCCTCCCCGAGAGGGGTCCGAGCGCCCAAAGCACGGGCCCCTCCCCGAGTGGGGTCCGGGCTACCCTCGCCCTTGACCCTCTCCGGCGGGGTCTGTAGACTGCCCCGATTCCCCGTAGGTCAAACATTTCGCATGACCGGCTCTGGGGGAAAGAGCCGTTCCGAGAGGAATCCGCGCATGCGTGACTACGAAACGACGTTCATCGTAGCTCCGTCGCTCGACTCGGACGGAGTCATCCGGGAAGTCGAGGCGGTGAAGAACTTCATCTCCTCGGCGGGCGGCGAGATCACCGCCGAAAAGGAATGGGGCCGCCGCCGCCTCATGTACCCCATTCGTGACTGCTCCGAAGGGGTCTACCACATTCTCCGATTTCGGCTGGCGAGTGACAGCCTCGGAGAGCTCGAGCGCCAGTTTCGCCTCAACGAGAACATTCTGCGCCACCTCGTCATTCGGGACGAGGGCACGCCACTCGAGCACATCGGGCAGGCGAGCGAGTCCGAGGAGCGAGACCGAGATTCCCGCGACAGACGCCCCGGTCCTCCGCCGAGAAGGTTCGACGGACCGAAGCCGGCGCCGAGCGTAGTCTCGAAGCCCGCGGCGGTGGCCTCGACGGCTACGGCCGAAGCCGAGTCCCCCGAGTCCCCCGAGCCCGCATCGGAAGAGGGTCCGGACCAGCCCGCGGGAGAGGAGAAGTCCAGTGAGTAGAGAGCTCAGGCTTCCGAGCCTGAACCGGATCCTGATCGCGGGGAACCTCACGCGCGATCCGGAGGTGCGGTACACCCAAAGCGGTGCGGCGGTCGTGAACATCGGGCTCGCCTCCAGCCGCTACTACAAAGATCCCAAGGACCCGGCCGGTGAGTGGAAAGAGGACACCTGCTTCGTCACGGTCGTCGCGTGGGCCGCGCTCGCGGAACGTTGCGGTGACACTCTGAAGAAGGGGAGTCCGGTGCTCGTCGAGGGTCGCCTCCAAAGCCGATCCTGGGAGGCGGACGATGGTCAAAAGCGAAGTGCCATAGAGATCCGGGCCGACTCGGTCCAGAATCTCGAGCGGCGCGGCGGCGGATCGGCTCCCGCCTACGCGGGCAGTGGGGCGGGTGCGAAGGAGTCGAGCACCGGTTCCGAAGACTCGATGAAGACTGACGACCTTCCCTTCTAGGTTCGCCGGGTAGAGGCCTCGGCCCCGGCCGAGGTCGACCCCCGCGGGAGTGACGGATGAGAGAGAGACGACGCAAGCAGTGCCGATTCACGCAGGACGGTATCGAGATCGTCGACTACAAGGACATCGAGCGGATCCGGCGCTACGTGACCGATCGAGGCAAGATCGTTCCACGACGAATCACGGGGACGAGCGCCTTTCACCAGCGCAGCCTGACGACAGCGATCAAGCGGGCACGGTACCTGGCGCTGTTGCCTTACACGAGCGATCACTACCGGTAGGAAGCGGCCGGATCGGCGCCTCGTCGTTGTCGCGATCCTGGCCCCGCTCTCGGTGCTGGTCGCGCGGCCGTTTCCGCCCGCGGCGATCTTCGCCAGCGTCCTGATCGCCGCGGCGGCGGTCGGATGGGCGCTTCACGGAGGCTGGCGAGCCTGGGGTCGTGCGCTGGGACCGGGGATGATCGCCATTGCGGCGGCGGCGCCCGAGGCGCTCGCTTCGTACGTCGCCGGCGCGTTGGCCGGTCCGCTCGTCCGAGAGGCGCTGCGACACGGTAGGCGGCCTTGGCGGGCGGTCCTCTGGGGCGTGGCCCCGGCGGTCGTTTGGACGGTCGGGGTGGCTCTCTCGGGATTCCAGCCGATTCCGGAGGAGTTCGCTGCCTCTCTCGACGCTCTGTTCGAAGACGCCGCGAGCCAGGGCGACCTGCCCGCGGAGAGCGTGGCGGAGCTTCGAGAAAGCTCGAAGACGGCGGTGGAAGTCCTTCGCCGGACATGGGTTGCCTCGGAGGCGATCTGGATCTGGGCATCCCTGGCGCTCGGGTACGGGTGGGTCCGGAGGACGGTCGGGCCTGGTTGGCCCGGGTTCGGACCGTTTGCTCGGCTGGACCTTCCGGACGGCATCGTCTGGGCGTTCATTGTGGGACTTTCGGCGCTGCTGCTACGGCGCCAAGGAGCCCTCGAGATCGTGGGTGCGAATCTGGTTCTTGCCACGGGGTTCGCGTTCACGCTCCGAGGCTTCGCGATCGAGAGCTTCTGGATGGATCGCGCACTGTTCTCTTCCTCCCGGTGTTCTTGCTGGTGGCGGCGGGGTTGGGTCTGTTCGACACCTGGTTCGACTTCCGCCGCGTACGGAAACCGGAGCCGGGCAGCCACCCGTTCTCCTTCATGAGGCGATCGTCGGGCGACGACGCGAACGAGAAAGAGTAGGGCAGACGGAATGAAAGTCATTTTGACGATGGACGTGGCCGACGTCGGGTCCCGTGGGGATCGCGTCGACGTGGCGGCCGGTTTCGCGCGCAACTACCTGATCCCGCGTCGACTCGCCGTGCACGAGACCGCCGGCAACCTCCGAGCGATGGAAGAGGAAGGCAAGCTCACCGGCGTCAGGGACCGCAAGGCCAAGCGGGAGGCCGAGAAGGTGCAGGCCTTCCTGAACGAGCACGAGCTCTTCACGACCCTGAAGATCGGCCGTGAGGGGAAGGCGTTCGGTGCGGTGACCGCCAAGGAAATCTCGATTCTGCTACGGCGGGCGGGGTTGGAGGTGGATCGCCGGCGCATCCGGCTGGATAGCCCCATCAAGCGTCTCGGCCGGTTCGAGATTCCGTTCGCCATTCACGCGGACGTCGAGACCACGATCAAGGTCTTTGTCGATCGCGAGGGTGGCACCAAGGAAGGTGCGCTGGCCGAACAGGAAGTCCACAACGAGAAGCTCCGCGCCCTGGAGGAGGTCGCCAAGGCCGAAGCCGAGGCCCGGGCCCAGCGCGAGAAGGAAGCGGAGGAGGCCGCGCGCGTCGCGATCGAGAAGGCGCAGGCGCGCAAGGCACGCGAGGAGGAAGAGGCTCGGGCGCGCGAAGAAGCCCGGAAGGGACAGGTGTTGGAGGACAAGAAAACCGCGGCGGACGACGCCGAGGCGGAGTCCGGTGCGGACGAGGCTCCGGGCGAGAAGGAAGGTTCCGCGGAATCTGCCCCCGAGAAGGCCTGACCGAGCGGCCAGGAGTCGATCGGCGTTGAGTGCTTTCCCCCTGCGGTCTCGCACCTCCTGCACCGCCGCGATTCTGGCGACTTTCATCGTGATCGCGGGCTGCGGCTCCCGGGAGTCGTCGTCGGACGCGCCGTCCGACGACAGCGCGGTGCTGGCCGAGATCGACGGTCGGAAAATCACCGCGGCCGAGGTCGATGCGCGGCTCGCCGGGGTTCGTCGCATCGGTCGCCCGGAGGGCTCCGCGCCGATCGGCCGGGACCGCATGCTCCAGCAGATCATCGAGCAGGAGATTCTCCACCGTGCCGCAGTCGACGCGGGGCTCGATCAAGAGGTCGAAGTGCGGGAGCACCTCCGCGACTACGAACGACAATTCCTGGTCCAGGCGTATCTCGACCGGAAGCAGGAAGAGATTTCCCGCGTCTCCGACGAAGATGCGAGGGCGTTCTACGAAGCCCACCGGGACGAGTACACCACCGAACGCACCCGCCGCGTTCGCATGCTGCTCACGGACAATCGCAGGAACGCCGAGCACGGCCGCCGCCTCGCCGTCGATAACCTACTCTCGTTCCCCCAGGTGTGCTCTCGCTACTCGACTCACCCGCAGTTGGTCGAATCCCTCGGGTTGATCCCGGGGTGGGTGCGCGAAGGGAAGGCGGTGGAGTGGATCGGGAACCACCCGAAGTTCCATGAGGTCGTGGCGACGCTCGAGCCCGGGCATGTTAGCGACGTGTTCGAGATTCCCCTGGGCCTGGTCGTCGTGCGGGTCGAAGAGGTGCGCGAGCCGAGGCAGCGACCGTTCGAAGAGGTCGAGAGAGACGTCCGAGGGCGCCTGGCGCGCGAACGGAGCGCGCAGGGATTGCCGGACCTCCTCACCGAGTTGCGGGAACGGTACCATGTGAAGACTTACGAGAAGCCGGCCCGCTCGCCGGATGAGCTCTTCGCCGAAGCGCAGGCGGCTACGGATCCGAGCGAGCGGATCCGACTGTATGATGAATTGGTAACGAGATACCCCGGTCACGAGCTCGCACTCGATTCGCATTTCATGATCGGGTTCATTCGCGCGGAGGAACTCCGGGATCCGGAAGGCGCGGCCGCTTCGTTCGAGACGGTGATCGAGCTCGATCCGGACTCCGAACTTGCAAATTCGGCCCGATGGATGCTTTCCTCCGAAGCGGATGCGGTTCCCGAGTTCCAGGACTCAGCGGATGGGCGCTCCGAGGAGGGATCGCCGTGATCGAAATGGCAGTGTCGCACCTCGCAATCGACGAGCGCACGCGAACCCCCGTCGTTCTTCTCAAGGAGAAAGACGGGACGCGCATGCTGCCGATCTGGATCGGCCCCTCCGAGGCGAGCTCCATCGCGATCGAGCTCACGGGTCGGAAGTTCCAACGTCCTCTCACGCACGATCTCCTCAAGACGGTCATCGACGGGTTGAACGCGACCGTCCCGAAGATCGCAATCACCGAGCTTCGGGAGAAGACCTACTACGCGAAGGTCTTCCTGGAGCGTAACAACGAGGTCCTGACGATTGACGCTCGGCCGTCCGATTGCATCGCGTTGGCGCTCCGTACCCGCTCCCCGATCTTCGTGAAAGAAGAGCTTCTGCGCGAAGAGGACGGGGTGGACGAGCATTCCGACCGCTCCATGGAGGAGCTCCAGCGGCAGCTCGAGGACATGGATCCGGACGAGTTCGGGAAGCTCTGGTCCGGGGGGAGCTAGAGACGGCTCTGCTCGGGCGGGGAATGCCTCAGGGAGCGGTCTCCAACTGCCGATGCTACGTGACGAAGTCCGTTCTCCGGCGACCTCCACGTTGCGTGCCCCGGATGGTGGGTGGATGGGATTCAGTGTGTCCAGTCCTCGGTCGACTCGATCGGAGCCCGCGCCGCGGTGTCCCCGCCGTCGCGGCCTCCTCGTCGGGCTCATCGCGCTCTTTGCCGGCTGCGCGGGCCCGGCTCCGGTCCCACCACCACCGATGCTTCCGCCCGAACCCGTGGTGGCGCAGCCGCGTGAAGAAGAGTCCGTGCTCGAAGAGCTCCAGCGGCTCGACGACTCGGAAGGGCTCGAGCTCACGACGTACCGGATCGAGCTGGCCCTCCAGCAAGCGGAGGATCCCACCGAAGTTGCGGCACTGAGGGTTCTCCTCGCGGAGACGCTCGAGAAGCGGGGTCGACCCGAAGAGGCCATGATCGCGTACTGCACGCTGTCGAGCTCGTCGCCCGACCCGGAGTTCCAGGCGCGCGCGTGGGACGGCGTTGCGCGAATTCGTGCGGCCGAGGGGGACGATGCCGGGGCGGTGCGGGCCCAAATGCGGGCTTGGGAGCTTGCCCCGTCGAGTGAGCGTCACGGTCGCACGGAGGATCTTCGCCAAGCGCTGGCGGCGCTGCCCGCCGCCGAGCTCCGTTCTCTCTCGCGAGAGACCTTCGATCTCGGCGCGGTCGATCAGGTCGAAGCGGAGCTGTCGGCGCGCGGTGATCCGGGCACCCGCCCCGACGACGCGTTCGCAGTGGCGGTGCTGGCGCCGTTCACCGGCCGGTTCGAGAAGTTCGGCAACGCGTTCCTGCTCGGCGTGCAGATCGCTCTGGAAGAGCGCGACCGCTCCGAGCCGGACTCCGGCGCTGCGACGCCCGAGGACCGAGTCCCCGTTCGCCTCTCCTCGCGCGATACGGGAGGCGATGTTCTGGCCGCCACGAAGCTCGCGCGCGAGGTCGTTCTGGAAGACGGTGTGCTCACGATCCTCGGCCCCTTGCTGAGCGTGACGAGCATCGGAGCGGGATCCGTCGCCCAAGCGTATGGGGTTCCGCTGGTCGCGCCGACCGCGACCGATCCGGGTGTGCCGGAGATCGGACGGTTCGTGCTCACACTGCAGCCGTCCGCCCGCGAGCTGACAGAACCGCTCGCGGACTTCTCCGTCAACGAGCTGGGTAACGTGCGGCACGGCATCCTCGTTCCGCGGGAGGCGTTCGCCGAGGAGCTCGAGCGAGAGTTCCGACAGGCGGTCGAGGCGCGCGGGGCCCAGGCCGTGATCACCGTCTCGTACGAGCCCGATCAAACGGACTTTCGTCATCTGCTCGAGCGCCTCGACGAAGCCGCGGTGGACGCCGTCTACGCACCGGGCGCGGCCGCCCATCTCGAGAAGCTCGCTCCCCAGCTCGACTTCTACGAGTTTGGCACGCGGATTCTCGGACACGGCGGGTGGTTGAGCCCTCGCGTGTTGGATGCCGGGAACCTCGCGCTCCAGGGTGGGATCTTCACCGTGACCCCGGCGGAACACCCGGAGTCCGAGTTCACGGCGCGGCTGCGGACCGAAGTTTGGCGTCGCTCGGGCGAGGAAGTCTCGCGATTCCACGTTCAC
>JALGZO010000719.1 GCA_025774865.1 bacterium
TCGGGGACCTTGTTGGCGTGTTCAGCCATCGGCGCCTCCCATCCCCTCTCTGGTCCCCGCCGTGCCTGTCTCCCGGGAAGCTTGCCCTCTCCGGTCGGCGATGCGCTCGCGAAGCGCGGCCACCCACTCGTCCGGGATCGATACGCTGCCCACGACCAGGCCCGACCCGCGCGGTCCATGGAAATCGCTGCCGCCTGTCTTGACGAGCCCGTGGGCATCTGCGTAATCGCCGAGCGCCTGGACCACACTCGCCCTGTGGAGTGTATGCATGACCTCGACGCCGTCCAGCCCCACGGCCACGAGCTGGTCGAGCGTCTCCCCGGCGCCGGGGTGGGCGGCCACGGCGACCCCTCCCGCGTCGTGCAAGAGCCGGATGGCCTCGGCGGGCTCCACCCGGAACTTGTCCACGCAGGCCGGCTTCCCGTCGCCGAGCCAGCGCACGAACGCCTCGCGGTGGGACCCCACGTGGCCCGCGGCCACGAGGGCACTGGCGACGTGAGGCCGCCCGATCGCCCCTTCGCCCGCCTCGGCCAGCACCTGATCGATGGTGAGCGGCATCCCGAGCTCACCGAGGCGCTCCGTCATCCGAACGGCGCGGTCGTAGCGCCCCTTCCGGGCGCGGGCCAAGATCACGGACAGGGACGCATCCCCGGGATCGAAGCCGTAACCGAGGAGGTGGAGATCTCCGTCCAGCCACGTGGAGATTTCGATTCCCGACAGCACTTCGAGGCCGGCGTCGCGAGCGGCCGCCTGCATCGCGGGGACTCCGTCGACCGTGTCGTGATCGGTGAGCGCAACGGTCCGAAGACCCTCGCGCCGGGCCGCGTTCACGAGCTCCTCCGGGGACCAGTCCCCGTCGGAGTGGTGGGAGTGCATGTGAAGATCGGCGCCGGTCAACGCTAGGCCGCGCTCGATCGGCGAAGTTGAAGCCGCCCGCTCTTCGTGTACCAGATACCGACCGAGATGACGATGAGCTCGAACACGAGGTACACCATCAGCAGCGGCGGAATCTTGACCGTGTCAGCTTCGCCGGCGTAGCTATGCAGCCCGACGAGGAAGAAGTTGACGCCATAGAACGTGAACAACACGAGCCCCCAGGTGGCGACGTTCGCGACCGAGACCCCGTACGGGGTCAGCCACCCCGCGAAGCGCCCGTGGATGACGATGATGTAGCCCATCAGGGTGATGAGTGACCACGTCTCCTTGGGATCCCAGCCCCAGTAGCGCCCCCAGGACTCCGACGCCCACCACGCGCCGAGAATGATTCCGGTCGCGAGGAAGGTGACTCCTATCTTCATCGACGTGTACAAGAGCGTCGCGGTCTTGGCCGAGAGTTCCTTGCGGTGCGGCGCGAACCACTCCACGGCGAGGTGGAAGTGGGCGAGCCCCGCGGCCAGCGTCAGTGCGCTGTACGAGAGAAGAATGCAGGTGACGTGGTACTGCATCCAATAGCTCCGAAGCACCGCGACCAGCGGGTTCAATTCGCGCTCGATCGGCATCGTTTCCGCCAACACCAACCCGATCGAGCCGAGAACGGCTGCCACCGTTCCGTGAACGCGCCGGCGGTGCGACATCTCGAAGATGATCGCGAAGAAGACGACGCCCCAGACGATGAACGTGAGGGCCTCGTAGAGATTCGAAATGGGCGGGCGTCCCGCGAGATACTGCCGCGTCAGCAAGCCGCCCGAGTGGAACAGGAAGCCGGTCCACAGGAGGAGATTCGCGACGAACCCGACCCCGGGCTTCGCCACGATCCAGTTCGCCAGGAACACGACGAATGCCACGATGTAGAGCATCCACGCCTTCCGGAAGGGATTCATCTCGTTGTAGCACACCTCGACGTCGAGCTTCCGGGGGTCCACGGCGCCGAAACCCGCTTGCTGCGTGATCGTCTCCGTCCAGCCGTCGAGGGCGGCCACCGCGGCACCCTCTTCCTCGGCCAGCGAGGTCACCTGCAGCTGCTCCCAGCTGGAGACGACCCCGGACACGAACGGGGCGCCGCTCATGGATTCGAGCTCCCCGATCGACATCCACTCCCCCGCCTCCTCCATCCCCGGAAAGATCCGCGGACTCATCCGGCGGCTGACGTTGTCGAGCAGAACCATCTGGTGGTACGCGCCCAGGGCCGCCGACTCGAGATCATCGAAGTCCTCGCGGCCGCTCTGGCGCAGCTCTTCGGCGAACGCCACGAATCCCTGGTTGTCGAGGAGCTCTTGGAAGGAGAAGTGCTTCCGCTCGCGCTCGAGCGAGAATCTCTCCTTCAATTCGAGATGCTGGACCTTGAGAAGCGGGGTCTGCTTCCAGGTGTCGCCGTCGGCCAAGATCGAGAGCACGACTGACGTCGCCGGGTATCCATCCCAGCTCTCCTTGCCGGCGAGGTCGACGAGTAGCTCACGCGCGAACGTGTCGAACGGCTTGATCCGCCCCCCGGCCTGGACCGGCGCGTACTTGACGTGCTCGATCGAGAAGGTACTGGCGGATTCGACGGGGATCACCGAGGCCGCGAGCAGAAGCAGCGGGGCGATGACGTACGACGCCACTAACGGCGTTGAGACTCGCGTCATGAACAGACTCCTTACGCTGCGACGGCTCTCGACCTGGCGACGTGGTCATCGAGCCTTCTGAGGTACGGCTTCACGAAGAATATGAGCAAGAGCCCCGCGACGAGAATACAGTATCCGGCGAACGATACCGTCATTCCGGGATCCCGGGCGACCGAGAGCACCGTGATCTCCTCCCCCCCGGGGGTTCGCTGGAAGCTCGCCTGGTAGAAAGTATACCCCTCGTACTTCAACGGGTGGTTCATGTAGATCCGGACCGGAAACTCGTCTTCTTGCTCCGGGTGGACGATCACGTGGCTCTCGAAGGACGCCGCGAGCGATATCCCCGGGTAGGTCTGTTCCTGGAAATCGACGAGGTGAATCCCGAAGTCGAGGGGAACGGTCCGACCTTCGTAGCTCACGCGAACGAGCCCGTGGGGGGTATCGAAGTCGAAATGAGTCCCGTGGAAGAGCCACGCCCGGTTCGGGTCGCAGTCGGCCGCCTGGGTCGTGCGACCCCGGCGCAGGAATTCGAGCGGCGAGGCGAAGTTCAGCGGCGCGGAACCCTGGGGCTCGACGAGGTGGACCCGTAGCACGGGTCGCATGACCTCTTCCGAGGCGCGTCGAACCTCCTGCGTCAGGCGCCCTCTCTCGACCGCGTCCAGAATGCGAACGAGCATCCCGGACTTCTGAAACACCCGCGTCTCGCCCACGGCCAGGGGACTCCCGTCCAGCGGGTCTCCCCCATCGGTGTAGGTGACGAAGCGCCCCGGCTCCGTTTCGACGATCACGGTTTCCGTCAAGTCCCCATGGTCGTGCAGCGCGTGATGGTCCGGCTGCCACGCCGCGTGACTCACGATCCACTCTTCCCCTTCGGGCGGATCGACCCGGAAGTCGGGAAACGACGTGAAGGAGAAGTGTCCCTCGACGCCGCCCGGCTTGTGGATCCGAAAGTGGATCGCCGGGTTCTCCGGCTTGTCCGCGGCGTCCGCGTACCCGGCTTCGGTGAGCACGAACGAGCGAAAGGCTTGAACGACCTCCAGCTCCACCTCCGGCCGCGACGTGGGGAGGTATCGATCCGGCCCTCTCGGGATGTCGATCGTCTCCACTCGGCCATTCGACCAGAAGAGACGAAGCTGACCCGCCATTGCCGCGGGCTCCCCCTCGTCCCCGGCCGCCTCGGCCCACTGCTCCTGGACGGCGGGAAGGTCCGCCGCCTCGACGAAACGAACCCGCGCGCCACCAGCGGTGAGCGTATTGCGGGCCGGATCCCGGGCCGCGAGCCAGTCGCTCACGGGCGATCGCCCGGTCGAGCCGAGCGCCACCTGGATCATGGGATTCGGCTCGGGGGCATCGTTCATCACCGTGTCCACAACCGCCCCCGTCGGGTAGTACCGATCGACATGGAGGAGGTACGGGGTTCCCGGGATCTCGAAGAAGTCACGATGTTCCTCTACCCAGGGCCGCAGCTCGTAAGCGGCCGGGTGGCGCGTCACCTGTCCGGCGGCCTCGACGACGACATCATTCTCCGGGAGCGAGATGTGGCGGCTCGCCTGCCCCTCCGGGATGGGCATCGAGCCGTCGATCCCGAACCACCGAGTCATCAGCCCGCCGGCCACGATGGTGAGCACTCCGACGTGCACGGTGAGAAACCCGGCGTGCCGGAACCGGTACGGACGTCTCCGCCAGGTGTTCACGATGATGTTGATGACGAAGAGGAACACGCCCAGGTCGAACCACGGGGAGCCGTAGATGTAGTGCTTCATCGCCCGCGTGCTCGTGGACGCCTCGAACTGGGTGGCGAACATCATCACCACCGTCAGGAAGATCATCAGGACGACGCCGAACTTGATCGTGAGGACGAAGTGCAGGATTCTGCGAAGCAAGGCCAATGGACTCAAG
>JALGZO010000720.1 GCA_025774865.1 bacterium
CCCCCCACCTCGAGGGTGGCCGGAAGATCCGTCGTCACGGGGATACTTCCGGTCTCGTCGTCCACTCGCACCTCCAGGCTACCCAGCGGCGGGTCACCCACGGTGGAGAGTAGCGCGCTCTCCTGATAGGCGAGGAGGAGGTCCCCCACTCGCAGCGGGTGTCCCCGGCGCAACGACACGGCGGAGCGCTCCTGCGTGCCCACCGTGAGTTGCAGTGAGTTCGGGTCCTCGGGGCCATGGTCGTGGTCGTGGGCCGCCTCATAATGCGACCAGTATTCCGTCACCGAGACACGATAATCCTGATCCCCGACGGCCAGTCGCCGCTTCATCGACTGCGGCCCGGCCCGGAAGAGGCGCACCGGGAATGAAGCCGAGGCTTCGCCCACGGTGATCTGAACGTGATCCTCCCGGGAGAGCATCATGTCGGATTTGTCGCCCTCGCGGATGTGCATGGTCCCTTCCTGGCCGAGAAAGCGAGTCATCCCGGAGCCGAGCAGGATCACGATCATGGCCACGTGTACGAGGAAGAAACCGGTCCGGCGCGGTCGCAAGGGAAACCACCGTCCGAGTGTCAGAAGGAGGTTCAGGGTCAAGAGGACCAGAAGGCCTTCGAACCACCGCGCGTTGTAGACGAGACCCCGTGCGCCCTCCGTTCCGATCCGCGATTCGATGAAAGTAGCCGCCGCGATGGCGACCGCGAACGCCACGAGGAGGATCAGAGTCAACTGAATAGACGCCAACGCGCTGAGCACGCGCCGCATGAGGGACGAGTTCATACTGATTCCTTCCGCTTGCCGTGCAGGACATCGTCCATCATCGCCCTGGGGTTGATTCCCAGCTTGGCGAACTTTCCGATCAGGAACGACGAGTGCATGATCAGCTTCATCGAGCGCAGCAGATAGTCGCGTCGGAACGGATCCGAGATCTTTCGAAACGAGATCATCTTCGGCATGTAGAAACGCCGGTAGCAGTCGATGATGGCCAGGTCGATCTCGCGCAGCGACATGGCCCGAGGCCGCAGGATGGGTTCGATGAGGTTGTACTGGCTGTAGTCGTGGACCTCGATGTACTCGGCCACTTCGCGATAGAACTCCGCATACGGCCACGGCGTGATCGCCAGGAAGTGTGCGAAGTCGGGATTGAAGGCCCGCGCCACCCGAAGGGTCTCCTCGATGGACTCCTTGGTCTCCTCCGGGAAGCCCAGGACGAACGACGTCTCGGAGATCATGCCGTGGGCCGCGATCAGGTCGATGGCCTGGCGGGACAGTGCGACGTCGAGCTGCTTGTTGATGCTGTCCAGCGTCTCCTGATCCGTGGCCTCCGCTCCCACGTAGACGTGCACGATCCCCGCCCGCCGGTACTTGGGCAGTATGGCCTCGTCCCGAACGATGTCCTCCACGCGCGTCTCCATCAGGACGTAGCTGTCCAGGTCCGCGGCGATCAGGCGGTCCAGCAACTCCTCCCAGCGGTCCGCGTCCTTCGTGGGGTACTCGTCCGTGAAGAGGAACACGTTGACGCCGATTTCTCGATGCAGGGAGCTCATCTCTTCCACCACCGCCGCGGGTCGGCGGCCGCGCCACGACCGGTTCCAGAAGCGCTGCTGCGAACAGAAGGTACAGCCGAAGTTGCACCCCCGCGACGTCGACACCGATCCGAGCCGCGAATCCGGAATCACGTAATACTCGTAGAGATCCCAGTCCAGGAGATCCCACGCTGCCGGTAACGCGTCGAGGTCCGCGATGAAGGGCTCGCGACGGTTCGCCTGCACGTCGCCTCCATTGCGGAAGACGAGATTCGGGGCCTCGTGACGGCGCTCGGCGTCGTCGAAGTCGGCGAGAAACGCGTGCAGCCCAAGCTCGCCCTCACCGGCAATGACGTAGTCGATCGCCTTGTCGTCGTCGGTCAGGATCTCGCGCGCCATGAACGTGGGATGCACGCCGCCGATCAGGGTGACGCAGCCGGGGTTGATCTCCTTGGCCAGGGCACACATGCGGGCGGCGTCCGGGAACGTCGGGGTGATGGCCGTGGTGGCGAAGACGTCGAACGTCTCCTCCCGCAGCGTCTTTGCGATGTCGGTGTAATCGTGTCTCAGCGTCATGGCGTCGTAGACGCGAGCATTCCAGCCGGCCCGACGCGCCTGCGCGCCCAGGGAGACGAATGCGAGCGGCGGCCAGCTCCCGGCCACCTCGACCACCCCGCAATGGTACGGGGGAGTAGCGAAGAGTATCGATCTACCCATGCGTCCCGTATTTCCTTCGATATCGGTTCTGAACCAGGAGACCGAGCACCGTGAGCGTCACCAGCAGCACGTGCTTGACGACGAGAGCCGCCACCTGCCCGCGCCCCACGGCCGGATTCCATTCGAAATCCATGAAAAAATACGCGCGAACGGCTCCGGCTGCCACCACGTATGCCAGGGCTGAATAGGTCACGCGCGAGAGCTTCGTGAAGAGCGCGGCCACGACCTCGTCTTGCCGGGGATGCCGATCGAAGTGCCGCCCTACGAAGTAAATCGCTAGAACGTTCGTGACGAGAACCGCGACCGCCAGGTCGTGAAAGTAGTTCGCGATCATCAGAGAGATTCCCGCCATGTCAGCCCTGCCTCGTCGCGAAGACGTGGATCAGACGGGAAGGCGGGTCCGCCACGAAGATCCTCCCCTCGGTCCGATCGATGGCGATGCTGGCCGGACGCTCCAGCTTGCCCGGCTCGGGATAGGAGGCCACGTAGCGTCCCAGCGGATTGAACATGTGTACGCGTCCAGCGTGACTGTCGATGACGTGGAACCGGCCTTCCGCCCGGAGACCGCTGGGATCGAAGGACGAATCGTCCTGCAGAGACGGATCCACGCGGCCGTCACTCGCGATTCCCTGGGGTGACAGGGCCGTCTGGTCCGGCACGTTCTCGAACCCGTATATCTCTCGGCCATCGCAGGTGAACACCCGAATCGTTCCCGACTCCGCGTCGCCCACCAGAAGCCGGCCATCGGCGGTCACGTGCACCGCGGAGGGGAAGCCGAGCTCCTGGTCCAGGTCGCCCGGGATGGTCAGGATCAACTCGCCCGTCTCCGTGATCCCCGGCGCATCCGCCACGGAGACGGCCAGGATCTGCCGCAGGGCGATGTCCGCGACATAGAGAACACCTCCGAAGTGCGTGAGCGCCAGTGGCGACAGGCGTGTCTCGCCGTCCGGGAGCGTACCGAAGGAGTCGAGATATGTCCCCGAGCGATCGTAGGCCACGATCATGCCATTCGAGTGATCGCAGACGTAGATCGCCGAGTCCGTCACCGCGAAGGCACTCGGCTGGACGGGCTCGGGATCCGTCAGGGGGACGCTCGCGAGGCGCGTGAGCGACAGGTCGTACACGTCCAGGCGGGGCACCCCCCGGTACGAGACCCAGAGGCTGTCACGGTGGACCTGGAGGCGGAGCGGCTGCAACGTGTCGCCCGCCGCCGTGAGGTGGACTGAGCCACGGAGCTGCGGCCGTGCCGCGTATGAGTCGTCCGAGTCCGCGGCGCGCTCACACGCGCCCACGAGAGAGGCCACGAGGATCACGGCCGCCGGGAACCCACAGAGCCGGCCGCGCCGACCGAGGCGCGCCCTACCCATACGTGTGGATCGTCTCGTAGACGTAGTGGACGCCCCAGAGGGAAAAGACCACGGTCAACGCGGCCGCGATCGTCAGCCAGCAGAAGACCCGTTGGGAGAGCCGGAGCGCCAGGCGTGCGTGGAACAGCGCCGCGTAGAGAAGCCAGCTGATCAGGGACCACAGCTCGATGGGGTCCCACGCCCAGTATCGTCCCCAGGCCGAGTGAGCCCAGATCGATCCCGAGGCGAGCATCACGCCCCACAGGACCAGACCGAAGAGCAGCGTGCGCTCCACCGAGCGGGGCAGCGCACGTCGCTCGGGGAGCATTCCGACGGCACCGGCGAAACGGCCGTGTCTCTCCTCCCCCAGGAGGAAGATCGTGGAGAACGACGCACCGATCAGGAATGTGGCGGCCCCCGCCGTGGCGAAGGACGCGTGGATGAAGAGCCAGACGTTGTCGAGTGCCGCGGAGAGTGGGGATGCGTTCTTGGGAAGCGAGGCGGACCATCCCAGGAGCAGCAGCCCGATCCCCGCCACCGGGGCGAGGATGGTCTCCCCGACGTCCGACCGCCGGCGGAGCAGCAAATAGATGACGAGGAGAAACCAGACCCCGGTGAGCATGGACTCGAACAGGCTCACGAACGGCGGGTGCCCGCTGCGGACCCAACGCAGCACCCCCAGCCCGGTCAGGGTCAGGAGTCCCGTCAGCAAGGACCCCTGGGCCAGACGAAACGTCCGGGGCCGGCCGAAGATCACGGCGTGGACGGCGAGGAACAGGCTCCCGGCCAGCGCGAGCGTGGTGATCCAGAAGAGCACTGCCTCGGGGGCGTTCACGCGAAC
>JALGZO010000721.1 GCA_025774865.1 bacterium
GGCCTCCTTGTCCTCTGCGTAGAGCCCGCAGACCTGTTCGTAGAGCGCCTGGGCCTCGTCCCAGTTCTGCCCGATCAGCTCGTACGCCGCCTCCGCCATCAACCGCTCCTGCCGGTTCGCGTAGAGCCCGTTGTCCAGCAGGTGCTTCAAGGGCTGCTGGGCCTCTTCGTTCGTGTACGCGTCGAGCTGCGTCGCCCACCACTGCGCCATGCCGAGCTTGTAGTAGGCGCTGCCGAATGAGGGGTCCGCCTTGACCGCGAGCGCGAGCGTGTCCGCCGCAGCCCCGTAATCCTCCCGGTTCAACAGATCGGACCCGACGAGGTACAGCCGGTACGCGTCGAGCGAGCCGGTCGTCCTTTCACGCACCGACTTGTCCGCGGGGGCGGTCATCGCGAGGCGCGGCTCGTTGCGGAGGTGCCGCGAGAGGTCGTCGACCATCTGGTACAGATCGGAACCGTCGACGCGGCACGAGCCCGCCACGGTTCCGGCGTCCGCGTCGGTGACGGTGGCGGTGAGGATCCACTTCTCGCCGAGCTTGCTGAGGGTCCCCTCCAGCATGGTCTGCGCTCCGACCCGGTCCGCGATCCGCGATGCGGTCTCGCGGTCGAACTGCCGGTCCTCGGATCCGATCTGCTTCTGCACGTCGTACAGCCGCTGGCTGGAGAAGACCTTCAGGTTCGTCGAGCCGGACAGGTCGGCGATCACGAGCTCCTGCAGGATCTGCCCGAGCCGCTCGGAGTCCTCCGGATCCTGCAGGTTCTGGAACGGCATCACCGCGACGGAGTTCTCGAGGGTGCCCGCCTGCGTGCCGGAGCCGTTCTGGAACAGACGCGGCCCCAGGATGACCGCCGCCGCGACCGCCACCAGCCCGGCGACGATCCCCACGACGGGAACACGCTTCCTCGGCGCCGGCCCGATCCCGGACCCGGACCCGCTCCAGCTTGCTCTGTGCTCTCCGGAGGCGCTGCCGGTCCCCGAATCGCGCACGAGCCGCCGCAGATCCACGGCGAGATCGCGGGTGTCCTGGTACCGATCCTCCGGCCTCTTCTCCAGGCACTTCTCGAGGATACGCTCGAGCTCGGGCGGGATCTGCGGATTGAGCTCGATCCCGGGCGTCGGGTGGTCGCGGAGGATGTGGGTCAGGGTGTCGGAAGGCGTGTCGCCCTGGAACGCCTGCTTCCCGGTGAGCATCTCGTACAGCGTGATGCCGAAGGAGAAGTGGTCGGAACGCGCGTCGACCTCCAGGCCGCGCGCCTGCTCGGGCGCCATGTACTGGACCGTCCCGAGAATCCGCCCCTCCCCCGAGAGCGCGACGGTCGCGTCCACGTCGGCTTCCGGACCTGGCTCCTCCAGCGGCTTCGCCAGCCCGAAGTCCAGGATCCGGACGCGGCCGTCCGGCCCGATCATCACGTTCTCCGGCTTCAGGTCGCGGTGAACGACCTGGGCCTCGTGCGCGGCGGCGAGCCCCTCGGCGATCTGGACCGCGAGACGCATGGCTTCGTCGATCGGAAGGGGCTTGCCGCCGATGCGGGTGCGGAGGTTTTCCCCCTCCACGAACTCCATCGCGATGAGCGTCTCGCCGTCGGCCTCGCCGACTTCGTAAACCGTTGCGATGTGGGGGTGGGAGATCTTCGCGGCCGTGCGGGCCTCGCGGACGAACCGCTGCCGGCGGTCCTCCTTGCCCAGGAAATCGCGACGGAGCACCTTCAGCGCGACGCGCCGCTTGAGCTCGACGTCCTCCGCCTCGTAGACGACGCCCATTCCCCCCTCCCCGATCTTCCGGAGGACGTGAAAGTGGGAGAGGGTCTTACCGATCATCGGGGCGTCCTCGGCTCGAGGCCGGCTACGAGGTCTATCGCCCATCTTGAGGACCCGGACTCCAGGTGTCAATTGACTGCCGGTCCCCTGGAATACTCGAAAACCCGGTCCAAAGTTTCCTCCACGCACGGAGTCAGATCCAGGGGTCCAGAGTCTCCAGGAGTCGCGTCATCTCCGCCTCGGTGTTGTAGTGAACCATGCTCACGCGGACCACGCCGTCGCCCGGAGACAGTCCCAGGTCGTCGATGAGCCGGCGCGCGTAGAAGTCGCCCCAGCGGATGCCGATCCGCGCGGCGTCGGCGTACGGCGGTATCTCCGAGCTCTTCACTCCATCGACGACGAACGAGATGGTCGATACACGGTCGTCCGTCATTTCCGGGTCGCCGATCACGCGCACCCTCGACTTCGTTTGCAGCCAGCGGAGCAGTCGGTCGCCGAGTACGCTCTCGTGCGCGGTCATCCGCGCGTAGGCGGTTTCGAGATCGCCGTCTCCGATCTCCGTCAGATAATCCAGGATGGCGCCCGCGCTCCAGGTCAGCTCGTAGTTCACGTTGCCGGGCTGCAGCTTGTACGGTAGCTCGTCGTCCTCGATGAAGAAGTGGTTCCAGCGCGGGAGGCTCAGCAGGTGCTCGCGCTTGCCGAAGAGCACGCCGAGGTGCGGTCCGTACACCTTGTATAGGCTCAGCGCGTAGAAATCCACGTTCCACGCACGCACGTCCACACGGCGGTGCGGCGCGTAGGCGACACCATCCACACAGATCAGCGCGCCTTGATCGTGAGCCAGCTGCGCCCACTCGGCGATCGGATTCACGTGGCCGAGCACGTTCGACGTGTGGGTCACCGCGACGAGGCGCGTCCTTTCGCTCAGCAGGCGCTCCAGCCCGTTCGTTTCGAGCGCGAGCGTGTCCGGGTTCACGTTCCAGCTCCGGATCCGGACCCCGTGTTCCTGTAGATCCACCCAGGGTCCGATGTTCGCTTCATGGTCGCAGTTCGTGACGATGATTTCGTCGCCCGACGAGAACGTGCGGCCCAAGCAGAGCGCTAGCATGCGGAGCAAAGCGGACGTCGACGAGCCGATCACGATCTCGGATGGATCTGCGGCATTCACCAGCGTCGCCATCGCCCGCTGGCCTGCGCGCACCCGTTCCCCGGCGCGGCGCGACACGTCGTAGGTGGCACCGAGCTGCACGTCCGTGGTCAGCAGATAGTCGCGCACGCGGTCGGCGACGGCCCCGAGGGTCTGGGAGCCGCCCGCGTTGTCGAAGAAAGTCCAGTCCCCGCCGAGCGCAGGGAATCGCTTCCGAAGGAGATCAACATCGAGAGCGTTCATGCCGTGAATCCTAGCATGGGAGCCGAAGACGTGATCGGGTTCACCGAGGCGAGAGACGGAGTAGAGGCCGCGAATGTGCCGAGCGGTGGGTCAGGCCGGAGGCAAATGAAGAGAGAGTGGGAAGAGGCGATCCGTGATCGCGAAACGGAACGAATCGTCGACCTGATCAACGCGGGCATACCCATAGACGCCCGGGATCGACACGGGCAGACCGCGTTGATGATCGCGGCGCGTCACGGATGGGGCGAGGTAACGGATCTCTTGGTGGATCACGGGGCCAATCTCGATGTCACGGCGAAGTTCGGTCTGAGTGCCCTCATGCTCGCCGTGATCAACCGGCACCCGGCAGTCGTGGAGACGCTGGTGAACGCCGGGGCGGACGTCGCGCTTCGTGGGACCGGCGCTCCCGGGTTTCACGGCAAGACGGCGGCCGAGCTCGCGGATGGAAGTGATCAGCCGGCTGTCGCCCGATTGATCAGGGAGAGAGCATCTCTCCGATGAAAGTCCGCACGCGTCGCATCCTCCAGTTCGTAGCGGCGGGTCTGTTCGTGGCCCTCTTGGCGGGTGCCTACCGATTCTGGCCCATCCTCACGTTCGACGACGGACCATTCCTGTCGGAGCCTTATCTCGGTTCTGTCGATTCGCTCCAGGTGTACTCCGAAGTGACCCTTCACCGATTCGGCCGACACGCATACTCGTTGGAGGCCCGGGACCTCGTGGCTGAGCCTCCCGCCACGGTTCTTCTCCTTCGGTCGCCCAACGGAGTCGCGCTGTGGCAGCGCACGCTCCTGCATGATGGGCCGCTCGGCCGGGTCCGGTTCCATCGACGGGCACGTTTCACATGGTGGGGCGGCTGGGCCGTTCCCATCGATCCCGAGTTCCAGGAAATGGGGGTGCTCTATCTCGGCCCCCTCGGTGGGCTCAAGAACTACTTCCACAGCTGGTAGCGGGCGCCGCGGCGCCGGGTCAGGCGTCGCTCTGCCGGTGACCTCCCGTCTTCATGGAAGGCAGCCGATGCGCCCGAGGAGCCAGCCGCAGGTTGTCCCGATCGCCACGGCGAGGACGAGGAGGGCGACCCGAACGCCGGTGTGCCGAGTGAGGGGAGAAGCCGCGATAGGAAGGGCGATCGGGAGGCCCGCAAAGATGGCCAGCTCGAGCGTAGAAGGGCAGCCCTCCGAAGGGGTGAGTGGAGAGACGAGGCCGACCGCGAACAGGAACATGGACGCCAAGATCATTGCGCCGAGTGCAGCGTCGGTTCGCGTCATCATCATCCGC
>JALGZO010000722.1 GCA_025774865.1 bacterium
CCTTCGACGAGGCCGGCGGTCTCCCGGCGGAAGGAATCGCGCGCTGGGACGGCACTCGCTGGTCGGCGGTCGGGCCCGGCCTCGATGGACCGGTCCACGCGCTCGCCGTGTTCGACCCCGACGGGGCGGGACCGGCCTCGCCCGTTCTCGTCGCGGGCGGGGAGTTCACGGCCGCCGGCGGCGGGCCGGCCGCGAACGTCGCGTCGTGGGACGGAGCGGAGTGGTCTGGGCTCCATTCGGGCGTCGGGGGAACGGGGGCTTGCGTGCGGGGGTTGCACGTGTGGGACGCCGACGGTCCCCGCCTGCACGGCGCGATCCTCGTCGTCGCGGGGCAGTTCGATCAGGCGGGCGGCCAGGCGGCCGGCGGCATCGCCACGTGGAACGGTGCGAGCTGGGGAACGTTGGGCGCCGGCACCACGGGCACCGTGTACGCGGTCGCGACCTACGGCGGCGATCTCTGGGCCGGAGGGGACTTCGACGAGTTCGACGGCTCGCCGATCGCCCGTCTCGCCCGTTACGACGGCACGACCTGGTCTTCCGGCGGGACCTTGACCGGTTTCGCCGCCGAAGTGCGGGCTCTGATCACGTGGAACGACGGCGGGGGCGAGCGTCTCGCCCTCGGCGGTAACTTCGACCTGATCGACGCGACCGTCGCCCGGAACGTGGCCGCCTGGGACGGCACGTCCTTCACCGCACTCGGCTCCGGACTCGGGACCTTCAGCGAGTTCGTCGAGGTTCTGACCGCGTTCGATCCGGACGGCTCGCACGAGACTCTGTGGGCGGGCGGCGACTTCGGATCGGGACCGATGCGTTGTCTCGCCCGCTACGACGGCGTGACCTGGAGCGGGATCGGCGAGTTCCGCCCCAGATACGGAACCGGCGGGTTCGTGCGCGCCCTCGCGCCCTTCGACGCGGACGGCGCGGGAGAGGGTTTCCCCCGCCTCTGGATCGGGGGCTACTTCGCCGAGGTCGACGACGTCCCCACGACGACGCACGCCTGCGAATGGGACGGCGCGAGAGTCGTTCCGCTCGGGAACGGCCTGTGTCCGCTGCCGTACGACCACCCTTGGTGGCCAGTCTCCGTCGCATCGTTCGACCCCGATGGGGCGGGCCCGGATCCCGCGAACCTGTACGTGGGGGGCGGCCGTGTCGCATGGGCGGGGGAGCACCGTGTCGGGACCGACGGCGTGGCGGCCTGGAACGGCAGCGAGTGGACGGATCCCGGGTTCCACGCCGACGCGCCGGTGACGCTCATGAAGACCCTGGACCTCGGGTCGGGCCCGGAGCTCTACGTGACGGGTGACTTCACGGAGATCGGGGGCGTCCCGGCCGACCGGATCGCGAAGTGGGACGGGTCGACGTGGTCGGCGCTCGCGGACGGGTTCGATTACATCCATCCCGCCTACGATCTCGAGGCCTGGGATCGGGACGGCCCGGGACCGGCGCCGCCCCTGCTCGTCGTGTCGTCAATCTGGGGCGTCTGTACTTGGGACGGGAGCGTGTGGGACCGCCACGGCGACTGCTGTTTTCTTTGCGATGGGAGCGCGAGCCTCGAGGTCTACGACCGGGACGGGGGCGGTCCCGCGCAGCCGCTGCTCTACGTCGCCGCCAACACGATCGACGCGTGCACCGAGATGGAATGGCTCTGCCGGTTCGACGGCTTCAGCTGGACCTCCTTCGGCACGGGCTACGGCTTCTTCCTGCCGGATCTCGAGTCCTACGATCCGGACGGTGACGGACCCGCCGCCGGGCACCTCTATGTTCCCGTCTCGCGCGATCTCATCTGCGGCCCCCCCGAGGGTGCACCGGCTCCAGCGCTCGCGCGCTTCAACGGATCCTCCTTCGAGGACCTGGGATTCCCGGACCTCGGGTACGGGTGGGAACCGGGACCGCTGGAGGCGATCGACCTCGACGGCGCGGGACCGGAGGGGTTGGGGCTCTTCACCACCAACGTGACGGGAACGTCGGAGCTGAGTCGCTACGACGGCTCGAGCTGGTCCGTCGTTGCTACGGCGATCCGGGGGGGTGCTTTGTACGGTCCCTTCTGGGATCTCGTGGAGCACGACCCCGACGGGCCCGGCCCCGCACCCCCCCTTCTCGCCGCCCTGGGGGATTTCCCGTCGCTGATCGTGGGCCCCACCGGGAACGTCGTCTCCAGCGGCGGGATCGGTCTGTACGGTCACGATCCGGACGCGGCCACGTCGGTGCCGATCGAGCTCCCGGTGCCGCCCGCCGGGAACCCCGTTCTGGCCGCGGGGCGCGCCTTCCCGACTCCGTTCCGGGAGACCGTCCGCGTGGAGTTCACGCTCGCCCGCGAGGGGATTGTCACCGCAGCGGTCTACGACGTGGCAGGCCGCCGGGTGCGGCGTCTGTTCAGCGCGCTCTTCCCGGCGGGAATCCACTCGGCCGTCTGGGACGGCCGGGACCGGCAGGGGCGCCTCAGCAGTGCGGGCGTCTACTTCCTGCGCCTCGAGGCGCACGGCGAGTCGGCCGCCCAAAGGGTCGTGCGCGTCGAGTAGGTCGGGCCGACTGACGTCGGGCTCACCGAAGAACGACGAGCCGTCGCGACTCGGTCACGTCTCCCGCGAGAATACGGACGAAGTAGACTCCGCCCGCCACGCGTCCGTGCAGGCCGGTCCCGTCCCAGGTGGCATGGTGCACCCCGGGCGCGTGCCTCCCGGCGACGAGCCGGCGTACCAAACGCCCTTGCACGTCGAAGATCGCGAGTCCGATCTCGCTCGACCGGGTCAGCTCGAACGTGACGGTCACCTGGCCGCGCGTCGGGTTCGGTCGGACGGCGCGGAGAAGCTCCACCCGCCCGCGCGGCAGCCCGCCGACGGCGACCGGCCCGACGAACTCGTACGCCCCCATGTCCACCTCCGCCCCCAGGATGCGTGGGTTCCCGTCCAGATCTTCGGGGGGCAGGTTGGGCACCCGGTCGCCCGCGTCGACGGCCGGAGACCCGGCCGTGAGTCTCATGTTTCCGAGAACCATGAACTCGAAGGCGGGATCGGCGTCGAGGTTTCCGCCGCCGTCGATCCCGACGGCCGGGTCCCACCCGGGGCCGCTGCCTCCGGATCCCGCGACGATGCAATGGGAGATCAGGCCTCCGTTCGTCTCGTTGGGGCCGGTGTCCCCGGCATCGGCCCAGAAGATGCAGTTCGTCAGGACCGGTGTCCCGACGGCGTCGAGCGCGCCGACCTCCCAGGCCTCGTTCTCCGCGAACGTACAGTTCAGGAACTCCCGCGTGCCCCCGCCGGTCAGACGCACGGCTCCTCCGGTGTCCTCCGCGGAGTTCCTCCAGAAGAGACAGTTCACCACCCGAAGGGGATCGGCGCCGGTAGAGAGCGCCCCCCCATAGCGCGCGGAGTTGTACCGGAACTCGAGGTCGACGAGGGTGAGCTCGCCATAGCCGGAAAGCCCCCCGCCGCTGTAACCGGACGAGTTGCCCTCGAACACGCATCGCTCCAGAACGAAGGTGCCGTCCTGGACGCGGGCACTTCCCCCGAAGTAGCCTGTGTTGTCGAAGAACGAGCAATCGGTGAGGGTGATGTCCCCGCTGGCGAAGAGCCCCGCCCCGAACCTGGCCCGGTTGTCCACGAAGCGCACATCGCGGACGGTCAGCGAGCCGTTCGGGATGTACATGCCCGCGCCGCGCTGGTCGGGCGACGTCGGTCCCCACGCGTGACCGCGCGTCACGACGAAGCCGTCGAACAGGGTTCCCGGATCGGCGCCGATGGTCGTCGTCACGTGGTAGCAGTTGTCGTCGCGCGCGGCCGACCCGATCTCGCCGCTGAGGACGCTCGGGGTCTCATCGAGGTCCCGGTGGTCGGGATCGGCCGACGACCATCCGCCGAAGCTCCCGAGCAGGACGACGAGGTTCGGCAGCGTGAAGGTGTCCGTGACGTTCGACCCGGGCCCGTAGGTGCCGCCGGCGACGAGGACCGAGTCCCCGGCGGCCGCGACCGCGAGCGCGCTCTGAAGATCGGTGAACGCGTCCTCCCACGACGTTCCGTCGTTCGCGCCGGGGGCGGATGGGTCGACGTGGATCGCGGCCCGGGCCGGCTCGAACGACAAGAGCGACAGGAGGAAAGCCGCGCCGGACGCGCAGATTCCGTAGCCCATGGCGCCTCCTCGGCTCGCCGGGATCCCGGGGGGCGCTTCTCGAGACCTGGCTCGCGCGATCCCGACCCGTCGAGCATACGCCCGGGGCGAGAGTGCACGCAAGATCCCTGACGGAGCGGACGGTGTTCAGTTCGCCGCGGCCGCCACCTCTGACCTCCTTGTGCCACTCATCAAGTTAGACCAGCCACGAGCCGGAGTGGCGCGACGAATGCGCGCAGCGATCGGTAGCTCTGTTGACCTGCCCGTGACATAAACTCAACCGTCGTGCGGCGCGAATGGAGTAC
>JALGZO010000723.1 GCA_025774865.1 bacterium
GTGTGGCGCCAGCACCTGGGGCACGCTCACCGGCTTCGGTCTGCCGGGTGCCTGGGTGTTCCGCGTCTGTGTCGACGCGCAAGGTCCGGTCGAAGTGGAAGAGTTCAGCTGGGGCGATGTGAAGTCCCTGTACCACTAGACGCTTCAGTCGAGACCCGGCCTCCGCGGCCGGGATCGAAATCCAGCCAGGGCCCCATCGCTTCGTAGCGGTGGGGCCCTCGGCCGTCCGGGGCGGGGCGCCGCGTCCCCCCATTCTTCAATTCTGACAAGAATCCACCGATAAGAGATCAGGGATTCCGCGCTCGGCGGCGACGAACGCCGTCCGGGACCCGCCGAGGTGGAGCTTGTCCGACGAACTTGAAATCACGTCGATCTCCCTGTCCGAGATCGTGCGGCGGCTCGCCGCCTCCCGTCGTCTGGTGCCGATCTGCGCGGGAGGAGGGCTCGCGGTGGGCGTTCTCCTCTGGGCGATTCTGCCTCGAACGTACGTCTCGGAAGCGACGCTCTTGCCCTCATCTTCGGAGGAAGGGAGCGCGATGAGCGGGAGTCTCCTCACGCTCGCCGGGTCGCTCGGAATCAGCCTGCCTGGCGCCTCGGCCCCCGAGTCCCGTCTGTTCCCGACGATTCTGAAGAGCGAACGGATCATCCGGAACGCCATGAAGACCCGGATCGATCCGGCCAAGCCGGAGAAGGGCACACTCTACGAAGTCGTGCAGGACGAAGGGGACCCGGAGCCGCTGCGCCTGGAGCTGGCCGCCGAGAGGGTGCGGTACGAGATCCTCCGGGCGGGTCTCGACGAGGAGACCGGCGTCGTGCGAGTCGTCGTTCGCATGAACGACCCGATTCTGGCGAATCGGACGGCGCAGATCTTTCTCGACGAGCTCTCGACCTACTTGCGACATGAGCGAAGCGCGAAGGCGCGGGGGAATCGAGAGTTCGTGGAAGGGCGTCGCACCGAAGTGTCCGCAAAGCTCGCACGGGCGGAAGAGGAGCTGCGTGCATTCCGGGAAACGAACCGCAAGATCAACAACTCTCCCGAGCTCGTGCTCGAGCAGGAGAGGCTGATCCGAGATCTGCGCGTGCAGGAGGAGGTGTTTCTGGAGCTGAGCCGGCAGTTCGAGATCGCGAGCATCGAGGAGCAGAAGGCGACCCCGGTGCTCGAGATTCTCGATCCTCCCACGATTCGCTACGCGCCGAAGAACCCGAAGCTTCCGATCTTCGGCGGTGTCGGGCTGCTCGCGGGGATCTTCCTCGGCTCGTTGGTCGCCGTCGCGTTCGAGAATCCCCGAGCTACGGCGACCGGAGCGCTCTCCGGGGCGCAATCCCTCCTCGGTCTGAGGGGACGAGCGTGAGCGACACCGTTTCCCCTTCCGCGTCGGGATCGGCTTGACCAGCACTCCAACGGCCACGGCCGAGCGGACGTCGCCGACCACGCCCCTTGGCGAATCGGCCCGGGCCGCGCGACTCCTGTTGTTCGGGCAGGCATCCTCCAAAGTCATGCGCTTGCTCACCGACCTGTTACTGGGGCGCGTGCTCGGCCCGGCCGGGTTCGGCATCGTGGCCGCGTCCATGAGCTTCACTCACATCCTGGCCGAGGTGGGACTCGTCGGGACTCACCGGGCCGTGCTCCGCTTCGCGTCGGTGGACGAGTCCGAGGGTCGGTCGCAGGCGGCGGCCACGCTGACGCGACGGGCGCTCGCTGTCGCGCTGCTCTTCGGTGTGTCGCTGTTCGCCGCCGTGATGTTGGTGAGACGCCCTCTGACGATCAAGATGTTCGGCGAAGCGACGTCGCCTTGGATCCTGCCGCTTTTCGCTCTCGCGATACCGGCGATCGGCGGGTTCACGGTGCTGCAGTTCCGCGCCCGAGCCGGTCGGCGGTTCGTCGAGGACACTCTCGTCGGGAACGTCGCGCGGGCGGGCATTCCGTTCTTCGTGACCACGGCGATGTTCCTCGTGGGCTGGCGCCTCTGGGGCGCGGCCGCCGGATTCGTGGGGGGAATGATCGGCACGCTGGGGCTCGCCTTCGTTCTGCGACGACGAGCCGAGAGACGGGCCCCCGGCGACCGGGAAGGGGCGAGGGTGGCCCCCGTGGGGATGCGCCGTTTCTTGACCGTCGCCGTTCCGCTCGCGCTCGCGAGCGCCTCCGTCCTTCTCCTCAGTGAACTCGACAAGGTGATGCTCGCGATCTTCCGACCGGAGACGGAGGTCGGGATCTACAACGCCGGCTTCCGACTCTCGCGGCAAGCGATCATCCTCCTGCCGGTTCTGAACGCGGCTATCTCGCCGTGGGTAGCGCCGCTTCTCGCCAACGGCCAGCGCGACGACCTCCAGCGTGTCTACCGGCAAACGACCCGCTGGTCACTTGCGGCCGGCTGGTCGACGGCACTCCTGTTCGCTCTGTTCGCGCAGGACTTTCTCGGTCTGTTCGGTGACGCGTACAGAGTCGGTGCGACGGTGCTCGTGATGCTCTCGCTCGGGCAGTTCGTGAATGCGTCGGTCGGAAACGCGGGTGTGATTCTGCAGTTCTCCGGCCACGAACGAATGGAGCTCTCGAACGGGCTATTCGTGACCATCGCGAACGTCGTGCTCAACCTCGTGCTCATTCCACGATTCGGCGCGGAGGGGGCGGCGGTGGCGACTTTGCTATCGCTCTCGTTCGTCGCCGTCCGACGGCTCCTGCAGGTGCGCACGGTCCTCGGGATCCTGCCCTACGATCGGAAGACCCTGTTCGTCCTGGGAGGGGGGCTCCTCGGGGCGACGGTCAGCCTCGGGCTGCGCCTGGCCGTCGGCGCGGCCGGAGGGGGAGCGCTCGCCGGGGTGATCGTCGTGACGTTCGGAATGGTCGCCGGCTGGACCATTCTCCTGATGATCGTCGGCGTGACGGAAGAAGAGGCGGCGCTCTTGCGCGTACCGAAGCGTTGGGTGAAGCGAGGCCATTGACGAAGCCTCTTGCGGACTCCGTTTTCTTGTCAGAAGAAATGGCTAGAAGGAGGGCGCCAGGAGGCTGCGAGAGCCTCTTTCGGCGGCGGCGCCGTGGCGCCGCGGTCGAAGGACGCCTGGCTCTTGCAGACTCCGTTTTCAATGGAAACTGACAGGGTGCCGTATCGCGGCATCCTGTCAGTTGTCGCTGTGGCACCCTGTCAGTTGTCGCTGTGCTCCGCCATGAGATGCTCGGGAATCGGCTCGCGCGCCGCGAATCCACCGTTCGGCGTGTGGTAGTAACGGACGTCGGGTTCGTCACTCCGCCAACAGAGGAAGACCTCTTCGCCTTCGATCCGGGACGGGAAATCCACGAGGCCCATCTCGAAGTCCCAGTCCTTGTACGAGCATCCGAGAGACTCGAGCTCTTCCATCAGACGCAAGATGTCCTGCTGGATCAGCTCGAGTTCCTCGTCGGATTCCGGGTTCTTCGACAGCGCAGTCTTGCCCCGGAGTTCGTTCGCTCTTTCCAGAATCTCGTGGACGATACTTCGGACCAGCGGCAGTGTGCGGTTGGCTAAAGCGGGCGTGAACGTCTTCACGGCCGCCGTCGATCTCGTAGTGCGATTGCTGGATGCGGGAAACATGATCGGCACTCCTCCCGGCGAACCGTGAAGTTGCTACTACCACAATTCTACGTGGTTCGGCGCCGCTCGTGGCCGCGGATTTCGTCACAGACGCCTACGAGTCGCAAAGATGAGCAACTTTTCAACCTACGCGTGACCGCGGGGAACGACCACCCGGATTTCTTCGGGCCCCGGCGTCAGGTTTCGGCACCCGTTTTCGGTCACCACGTACGTGTTCTCGACCCCCACCCCACCTGTCTCTCCCAGAAACACTTTCGGCTCGACAGCTATGACGTTTCCGGGCTCGAGTGGCAAGTCAAATCGTGGGGCGAGCACGGGAAGCTCGTCGAGATCGATCCCGATGCCGTGTCCGAGGAATCCGACACGGTTCTCACCGTATCCCATGAAACGGTCTGCGAAGGGGGATTGCTCGGCCGCCTTCGTGACCTCTTCGTACACCGCCGACGGGATCGCTCCGGGCCGCAATCGAGAAGTGATCTCGACCAGCATCTCGCGACAAAACTCGTGCGCCTCCCGGGCCTCCGTGGGCGGCTCCCCGATCGAGTAGATGCGCGTCCGGTCCGCGAGGTAGCCGCCGGCGCCGCCCACGAAGTCGACCATGATCGTGACGCCCGGTCCGAGGAGCCGCTCTCCGCCCCCCTGCTGGACTCCCGGGTAGAGGGCCTCGAGTCCGTCGGGCCCGTCGAAGTAGCACGGGTATGAAGCGGAAGCCCCGGCGCTCAGGACGCCGATGTACATTTCCATGTTCCAGCGCCGGAGGCGAATGATTCCCTGGTGGCGTCGGGCGCGGAGCTCACCTTCGAGGATCGCCGACAGCTCGACCTCGGAGATTCCGGGACGCAGCCTGGGGGGCAGCACCTCGTCCATCGGGACGCGGAGGATCTCGGCAGCCCGCTCGATCCAATCCGTCTCCCAGGGCGATTTCACGGCCCGGATCTCGCGAATCGCGCGAGAGCAATCGCGGAACTCGACGGCCGGGAAGACCCGTCGCAGGCGCTCCCAGGTCGCGACGGGCACGACGTCGAGCTCGAGGCCGACCGCGCCCTCGATGGAGGCACCGAGGTCCGCGAGGGCGCCCGGCAGGTCCGGGAGGCGACGAAAGGGCGCTTGCGGTAGCGGCGACTCGTGGGCCGCTCGCCCGACCCCCGTGCGTAGCGCCAGGACCGCGGAGCCGTCGGCGGTCACGAACGGATAGGCGTCGGAGAGCGTCCCGGAGATCCAGAAGAGGCTCGACGGGTGAAGAAGAAACGCGCCGTCGAGGCCGTCGTCCCGGAGGCGGGCCGCGAGACGGCGCGCACGATGGCCGAGCTCGTCCGGGGGCACGAGCGGCAAGTGGGAGGGATGGGACATCGCGGCCAAGGTCGGCGCGGGCATGGAGCCTCCAGTCGGATGGAAGCGGGAGAGGATAGGGGACGCGACGGGTCGCGACAAGCCGAGGGTCGGCCGTCGGGGTGACGCTGGCTAGAGGATGTCCGCGAACATCGTGCGGTAGTGCCGGTACCACTCGCTCTGAAAGCGCTCCTCCGGATCGTGCTCCTGCTTGAGTCGCAGGAACTCCGGCAGCTCCGGGTAACCCGCGAGCACCTGTCGCCGCGCGGCCCAGCGGTGGTACGCGAGATAGTACCCACCGCCGCGCTCGAGACCGCGATCAATGAGCCGACGGAAATCGTCCGGCGCCTTCTTCAGGCCGCGACGGTCGTGATCCACCCGAAGACCGAAGGTCACGCAGGCGAAGCGATCTTTCGCCCAGGGCAGATACGTCTCGTCGTCCCTCTCGATCAGCCGGACCATTCCGCGCACCGGGGTCACGTCGTGCTCGAGGAAGTCTGCGCGCACCTCCTCGAGGAACACGAGCAACTCTCCGCGCGGTACGCAGATCTCCGTGATCATCTCGCTGCTGTTCGGCGGCTCGTCGGATTCGTCGGGGTCGCGCGTCGGACGACTCGACGAGGAGCTCGAACCGTTCGGGGCGTCGTCGGCGACGGGACGATCGCAAACCGAGATTCCTTCACGAAGCGCCGCCTCCGAATTGAGGTCGGTGGTGAGCTGCAGATCACCGGAGACGAAGCCGTCTGCGATGCGCTCGTCGAAGTGTCGCGCGAGGTCCTTCGTCTCGACGGTGTCGGTGACCCGTTCGACCCGGCGGCGTGGCCCGAGCTTCAGGCGCACGGTAGTCATCGGCCCGAACAGGCCGTAGCCTCCGACGGCGAGACGGAAGAGGTCCGAGTTCTCGGTGCGGCTGCAGCGGAGGAGCTCACCGGACGGGTTCATCAAGGTGAACGCGAGGACGTCTTCGACGATCGGCTTCTTCGCGAAACCGCGGCCGTGCGCGTTGGCGGCGAGAGCGCCGCCGACGCAGACGCGGTCGGCCCCCGTCTGCCTTTGAACGATCCCCCAGGGGCGGGAACCCGTCCCTTGCTCCTTCTCGAGCCAGTCGACGAGCTGCGGCCACTGGATTCCCGACTCCACCTCGACCTCGCCCGATTCCCGATCGAAGTCGATCACCCGATCGAGACCGGTCATGTCGACGTGAATCGTTGCGCGGCCGAACTGCTGCCCCCCCATGGCGTGGCGCCCGCCCCCGATGCTCACGGGAAGACGGGCTTCGCGAGCGGCCACGATGACCTCGCGCAGCCGATCGGCCGCCGGCGGGCGCTCGATCTTCGCGACGAGGGTCTTGTTCAGACCGGAGTGGACGTCGTTGACCCAGACGGGCTTCGTGTCGACGCGAGGCGCGCAGCCCGCGAACGTGCCGGGAATCAACGCGGCCGCGGTCCCGGCCGCTCCGCGCGCGAGCAGCTCACGGCGGGTGAGGATGGGCTCGGTCAGCGGCTCGTCTCCTCGCCGCCCTTTCCCGCGGGTTGCGCGGCCTCGGGCCGGTCCGACCCCTTCCGCAGCTTCCGCACCCCGTGGATCGTCTGCTTGGCCGCGAGCTCGATCTCCTTCTCGGTCGTGAACCGGTTGAGCCCGTAGCGAATCGACGATTGACCGCGTGACTCCGGGAATCCCAGGGCGGAGATGACATGGCTCGGCTCGAGGCTCGCGGACGAACACGCGGCTCCCGTGGACACCGCGAGATCGGGCATCTCCTTCATCAAGAGCTCCGCCTCGACGAAGTCGAAAGACACGTTGAGATTGTTCGGCAGACGCTGCTCCGGGTGACCGTTCAGGTGCACACCGTCGAGAGCGGTGGTGAGCTGTTTCTGAAGGCGGTCACGCAGCTTCTCCATTCGCTCCGCGTTCTCGTCCATCTCACGATCGGCGATCGCGAGCGCCTCGCCCATCCCGACGACTCCCGACACGTTGAGGGTGCCCGAGCGCACGCCGCGCTCGTGGCCGCCGCCGTGGATGAGCGGATGGAGCCGTACCGTGGGCCGGCGCCGCCTGACGTACAACGCGCCGATCCCCTTCGGCCCGTGAATCTTGTGGGCCGACATCGAGAGCAGGTCGATGCCCATCACGTCCACGTCCACCGGGATCTTGCCGACGGCCTGCGCCGCGTCGGTGTGGAAGACGGCCGGCGAGCGCGCGTGGACGATCTGCGAGATGTCGGCAATCGGATGTATCGTTCCGACCTCGTTGTTCGCGGTCATGACGGAGACGAGGATCGTCCGATCGTCGAGCGTCTCGCGCAGCTCCTCGAGATCGAGGAGCCCGGTCGAGTCGACGCCGAGGTACGTCACATGAAAGCCGCGACGCTCGAGCTCCTTCGCGGTGTCGAGCACGGCCGGATGCTCCGTGACGCAGGTGATGATCCGGTCGCCATGCTTTCGATGGGCCTCGGCCGCCCCGAGAAGAGCAATGTTGTCCGACTCCGTGGCCCCGGACGTCCAGATGATCTCCTTCGGCGACGAATTGATGAGCAGGGCCGCCTGCTCCCGGGCGCGCTCGACCGCCCGCTCTGCCTCCCACCCATAGA
>JALGZO010000724.1 GCA_025774865.1 bacterium
GGGAAGACGACCGGGGCGTCTTCGACGGACACGTTCACCGGAGTTCGCTGGGAATCGAGCTTCCAGAAGAGATCCTGCCAGCCGCTGAGGTCCTCTTTCCGCCCGATCCGCGTCGCGTTGGCGAGCCCCGACGAGTGCGATGCGAGCTGGCGCAGGCTGATCCCTGCCCGCACGGGATCGTCGCGCCAGCGAGGCACGTACGTGGCTGCCGAATCGTCCAGCTGGAGCCGTCCCTCTTCAGCCAGGACGGCCAGAACGAGCCCGCCCACTACGCCCTTCACCATCGAAGCCGTGTGTTGCCGCGACGCTCGCCCGCTGCCCCAGGCATGCCACTCGTGTACGAGCCGCCCATTGCGCATCACGAGCAGGGACTCCGTTTCCTGCTCCTGAACGCGGTTCGCCCAGCGGTCGAAGGCTTCGGAGAGGAGGCCCTCCGTCTCCGGGGAGGAGCGTTCCCACCCGAAGCCGGCAGGGCCGCAAGCTAATCCGGCGGTGAAGGCGGCGCACAGCGAAGTCCAAGAAACCAAGCCGCGTCTCCAAGGGAGCCGCAACAGCCCGGCGCGTTGCAGCGGCGGGTCGATTTCGATCAAGGTTGACTTCCGCCGCTGTCGGAGACTCGGGTGCTTCGATATCTCATACCGAACGCGTTTCACGCAGTGCAACACAATAGTGACTGCCTCCCCGGCAGAGATGTGATGAAAAGGCCAGCCTCCCTTTGCGGAGTACCGTGAGGTCTCCCAATGAATAACGGGCTCGAAGCCCAACAGGAGACTGGCCATGAAGAAGAATAGCGTGAATCGACCGGTGATCGGAATCGACCAGGGGGATCGTTTCAGCCATCTGTGCGTCCTGGATGCGCGAGGCGACGTGGTGGAGCGGATTCGGATTCGGACGATGCCGGCGGCCTACCGGAAGCGCTTTGGAGGCCGGGGCGGGCTCGCGGACGAGTGATTCGCGAGGTGGGTCCCCACTCGCCGTGGTGGAGCCGGCTGCTGGAGTCGCTGGGCCACGAGGTAATCGTGGCGAACGGGCGGCGCGTAAAGCTGATTGCCAAGGCAGATCGCAAGATCGATCGGGTGGACGCGGAGACGCCGCTGCACGGCGCGGATACGGATCTCTTCGAGTGTCTTGTGATCGAGTGCGCGACCATCTTCCTTCATCATGAAGCGAAGATTAGCTCGTCAGCTTACTCATGCGCGGGTTAGTAATATGGAAATTCAATCATTTGCGGCAAACGGTGCCATTTCAGAGGGGTGGGAGTCAGGGAATTCGGGGCCTTCGGGCACGGTGCAAAGTATAGATCGCTGGGAGAAGAAGGAGAACTGAATCCGGCTGAACGCGGGCGCGAGCGGGGGTTCGCGAGGCGAGTCGGTTTCGAGGGCGCACGGGTTGAAAACGGAAAGGCATGGCGCAGGAAGGGGGCGCTGCGCGCTGATCTGACAGCGGCGACCATCTTCGAGAGCAACGGGGGTGAGGCGTTGACAAGGGCGTTGCGCAGCATCGATTCACCCCACGGCCGAGTCAGGCACCCAGCCTCCCGCAAACCTCTCCTGCCGCGTCAGCGGCTTCGTTCAAATCGCGTTATCGCACGTGCGGGCGCGTGCCCGTGTCACTGATCCGCCGCGGGCGCAACCTCCGAAGAGATCCGTCCTACGGCCTCGCCTTGCGCAGCCGGTGATATCGGGTCACGGCCTCGGCGACGTTCATCCCCGATTCGATCGCCTGCTGCGTCCCGACTCCGCTGCCTCCGGCGTCGCAGCCCACGTAGAAGAGGCCCGCGATCGGCGCCTGGATCGACGGCTTGTGCGAGCCGCATTGGCCGACGATCTGCGCGAGACCGATCGTCTCTCCGCCCGCGCCCGGCACGACCGAATCGCGCGTCGCGTTCGAGACGCTCCGCGTCGTGTAGAGCTCCTTCGACTCGATGACGCCTTCGATCTCGGGAAAGGCGCCGAAGAGGATCTTCTCCCCGGCGTCGGCCCAGGCCTGGACCTCCTCGTCGTCGAGATGGGGGTTCGCAGGACAGAAGGACCCCGTCATCAGCATCTGCTTGCCTTCGGGGGCCGCGTTCGGGTCGTAGTTCGAAGGGACCTCGTAGTAGAGAACGCCCTCCCTCGAGGCCTTGCCCTCGCGTGCGAGGTTGAAGCGCCCCAGGCTCCACGGGCTGTCGTTCGAGAAGACCACGCCGTACGGAGCATCCGTCACGGGCCTTCTCAGGAAGTAGCGGTGGCCGAGGAGCGCATAGGAGGGAACCAGATCCCGCACGTAATTGGCGTAGCTCTTGTCGAAGTTCTCCTCGCCGACGAGCTTCAGCACTGTAGGCTGGAGGCCCGCATTGCTGATGACGATCGGGGCGCGGAAGGTGCCCTTCTTCGTCTCCACACCCGTCACGCGACCGCCCTCGACGAGGATCCTCTCGGTGCGGGTGCCCATGAGGACGTCACCGCCGTGCCTTCGAACCGCCTCGCAGTACGCCTCGGCGACCCGACCGAAGCCGCCTTCGCAGAAGACGCCGCCCCCCCGCAGGAACATGTCCTGGAGGCTCTTGATGGCCTCGGCGGCGTCCAGGCTGTCCGGGGGAACCATGAACATCCCGTCGCAGCAGAGGCTCACGAGGAAGGCGTAGAGCGATCTCGGTACGTCGTGACGGGTGATCCAGTCCTCGAAGGTGACACCGTCGAGCTCCTGGATCTTCTCCGCGGGCATCAGGGTCAGCTCGGCGAAGAACTGAAGCGCCGGGTCCCGCTGCTCCCGGTCGATCTCGAGCCAGTCGAAGATGACGTTGGGATCCGTCTCGTCCGTGGACGACAAGGGCAGCCGCGTGTACTTCCCGGCAGTAGTCTTGTAGATGCTCCCCTGGGTTCCCGGGATCACGAGCCTCGCCAGGTCGGCAACGCCCAGCTCGTCTAGGACCACCTGGTAGAGATTGCCCTCCACGGGAGCGCCGATCACCACCCAGGCCGTGTAGGTGAAGCCGCCCTTGGACAGGCTCATCGCCTTTCCACCGGCGCGTGCGTTCTTCTCTACCAGCAGTACGTCGAGCCCGCGCTTGGCCAGCAGGCCCGCGCAGGAGCTCCCGCCGAATCCGGCTCCGATCACGATGACGTCGTAGGATTCACGTGCCATGCCCGACCTCTCTCCGCAGCTGCGATGTCGATCCCATTATACGGTGAGCCAACCTAGCTCCGCAGACCGGGGGATTCACCTCGTCGCCCGGAGATCGTCGTGCGGAACTGAGATCCGACTGCAGCTCGTTGGCATCGCGATTCCAGCAGCTTGGGTGGGAGAGGTGCGCGTCGGCTTCCGCCCGCAGACGAGGCGTCGTGCTCTTGCCCTTAGTGGAGTACGTATTCCTGCCGATGAGCGCCTCGTGCGAGGGTGGCAGCGGAGCGAACCGGGATTCACGCTCATCGAGCTCATGATTGCCGTGGCGATCATCGGGGTCCTGTCCATGATCGCCATCCCGAGCTTCCTGCGCTTCCAGCTGCGCGCCAAGGCGAGCGAGGCGGTGACGAACCTCGCCGCCATTGCGATCACCGAGGAGACCTACTTCACCGAGAAGGGCCGCTACGCGAGCGTCGCCAACCCAGTACCCGCGTCGATTCCCGGAAACACGCGCGTCGCCTGGGTCGGGAACGCGGATTTCGACGCGCTCGGGTGGATCCCGGAGGGAGCGGTCTACTTTCAATACCTGATCAGCGCCGATACGCAGGGCCGGGGGCGCTTCACGGCCGAGGCAGCGGGCGACATCGACAACGATGGGAGCGTGAGCTTCTTCGGCTACGTCAAGCCGTCCGGCGGCTCCGGCATCGATGGACAGCTCGACGGCAGTACGTGCGCGGGAACTGGCGTCTTCAACCCGCCTTCCGGCGCGAAGACCGCCAAATCGGTCGCCGGGCCTTGCGACGGCAGCTCCGGCCACCGGATCTTCTGACCGAAGCCGCATCGCGCAAACCCACGCCATTGAAGTTCGGGAAGCGCTGCCGCGGGGTGGCACGAGGACCGAACCCGGCGGAGTCGACCCGATGATGATCGAACGACGACTCGGAATGCCTGCTAGCGCCGACCTGCCCGATCTTCGATAATCACTGCCGATGAGCGCTGGAAACGCGTCCTTGTCGCTGATCGTCCCGGCCTACAACGAGGCCGTTCGGATCGGCGCCCCTCTCGTCGAGATGGGGGACTTCCTGGCCGCGCAGACCTACCGGAGCGAAATCGTCGTCGTCGACGACGGGAGCTCCGACGAGACGTCCGCGGTCGTGAGGCGAGTTGCTCCCGAGTTGCCGGTGCAACTGCGCCTCGTGCGTTACGAGCCGAATCGAGGCAAGGGCTACGCGCTCAAAGTGGGATTCGCTGCCGCTTGCGGCGATCGCCTGGTCTTCACCGATTGCGACCTGTCGACGTC
>JALGZO010000725.1 GCA_025774865.1 bacterium
ACTACGTATGGAACAATCCCGCGGTCGCGTGGACATGGCAGCTGATCTACCCGAGCGAGGAAGCGGTCTGGGATCTCTGGCGGGCTGCACGCGACTCGGACCGGGCGGAGGCGCAACTCATCGCCGTCGCGGCCGTGCGGCAGCTCCTGCTTGCTTGCGCCTCCGACTGGCCATTCTTGATCACGACCGGATCAGCGGTGGATTATGCGACCGAGCGTGTCCGCCTCCACACGGACGATCTCGCCCGGCTGGCGGATCTGGGCCGGCGCGTGCTCGACGGTCACCGCCCGGACCCCGTGGAAGCGCAGTTCGTCCGCACGATCGAAGAGCGCGATCGGCTGTTTCCCGAGCTCGGCGACGTGCTGCTCTCGCTGGCCGCTCCGGAGACCGCTCCGTCCGAGCGCTAGTTGCCTGGTGAGTCCGAGCTTCGCGAGGTCGGGAGGCACCCTCGCCCGCCGTTGCTGCTCGGCTCGCGGGACATCGAAGCGAGCCTGCGCTGCGCTGACGCGTTCGAGGGTGCCTCCCGACCTCGCGAAGCTCGGCTCCTCCGGATCGCGACCTGAACTCGGTCACGCTGGCCCGGCGACCGCGCTCCCGACGCCCTCGAACCGTCGCGGCAACGGGGGCATGAGTGATCCTCGCCGACGGGGACGAGCCCGCCACCTCGCGCCCGCCCATGAAGCCCGAGTGGCAGGAGGCCGGGGGACCCCCTCGAACGCGTCAGCGCAGCGCAGGCGAGCTACAATCCCGCTTGCGAGCCGAGCAGCAACGGCGGGCGAGGGGGTCCCCCGGCCTCCTGCCGCCGGAGCCATCCAATGTAAAAGGAAGCGAGACTTTCGAGACGGAACACTAGAGCCCGAGCCAGGCCCGGAGGCGCTTCTCGATCCGCGCCATGTACTCGGGCGCGAGCTCGCGATCGTGGGAATCGTGGGAGGAGAGGACCCAGTTCGCGAGGACGAGTCCGCGTCCGGCCCGCAGCACCTCGATCTCGTGAGGCTCCCGCTCGGGCCACGGAGCGACCTGCTCGTAGCCGGCCCGAAACCCATCGCAGAGCGTGGCGCCATCATCACTCAGGTAAAGGTAATAGAGCGATGTCGCGACATCCTGCACCGGGTGTCCCCACATCAAGTCTTCGAAGTCGAGTACGTGGAGCCGGCCCCGGGGCCGCACCTTGACGTTCCAAGGGTGCAGGTCGTTGTGGATCACGATCTCGGGAGGGCCCGCCGCACGAATGGCGTCGATGACGGACTGCACGCGCTCGATCGCCGCCTCGTACACTCGTCGGCGCACGGGAGGAAACAGATCCCGGTGGGCGGGGTCGAAGAGGATGACTGGCTCCGACGTCGAAAAGCTCGCATCGGACCAGGGGAACACTCGGTCGAAGCGGCGAACGCGGAACGTGGGCGACGGCCGGAACCCACCCGCGTGCACGTGCAAGCCGGCGGCCAGCTCGCCGAGACGGAAGGCGGACTCTCCACTCAAGCGGTCGTGGAGATGGGGTCCCGCGACCCACCGAAAGACGACGCACGGACGAGCGTCGGGGATGCCGTTCTCCGCCACGATCTGGATTACGGATCCGTCGCGGGCGGCGACAGGCTCCGCCACGGGGAGATCCGTGTCGCGCTTCAGGGCGCTGAGCCACTCGACCTCCGAGCGGATCTCGTCGACGTCCTTGCAGGCTCGTGGTGACGTGATTCGGAGCACGTACTTCGCCCCGTCCGAAGCATCGACACGGAAGACCGTGTTCGCGTCCGTGGCGAGCAATCGGACTCGGGCGACGGCGAACGCATACCGCTCGAGGGCCGAGCCGGCCGCACGGTGGAGCCGTCGCACCTGCCCACGTCTCGTGAGCTCGGCGAACGGGCGCGGGCTCATGCCTCGCTCGCTCCGGGACAGGGCACGCCCTCGGCGCGGTCGTCCTGCCAGGTCTCCCGGAGGCTTTGCCGCGTGTACAGGTCGTGGTACTTCCCGCCCAGCGCCAGAAGCTCCCGGTGGGTGCCTTGCTCGACGATCCGACCGTGGTCGATCACCAGAATGCGGTCGGCCGAGCGGATCGTCGACAACCGGTGCGCGATGACGAAGCTCGTCCGCCCGGCGATCACGTGCGCGAGCCCTCGCTGGATACGTCGTTCGGTCTCCGTGTCGACGGAAGACGTCGCTTCGTCCATCACGAGAAGCTGCGGCCGGGCGAGGATCGCCCGGGCGAAGGAAACCAGCTGCTTCTGCCCGGTCGAGAGGCGATTGCCGGCCTCGCCGACGTCCGTGTCGTAGCCGTCCTCCGACTCCACGACGAATTCGTGCGCGCCCACGAGGCGAGCCGCTTCCTCGATCTCCTCTTGGGAGGCGGACAGCCCTCCGTAGCGGATGTTGTCGGCCACGCTTCCTCGAAACAGGTGCGGCTCTTGGAGCACGATCCCGAGGTTGGATTGCAGCCAGTGCAGTCCGCGCTCGCGGATGTCGACGCCTTCGAACAGGATTGCACCCTCCGTCGGCTCGTAGAATCGACACACGAGGTTCACGATCGTCGTCTTGCCGCCCCCTGTCGGCCCGACGAGCGCGATCGTCTCGTGGGCGTTCACGGTGAGGTCGAAGTCCTCGAGGACGCGTTCGCCTCCCGGGTACGAAAACCCGACGCCCCGAAACTCGATCGTACCGATCTCGGCGCGCCCGCCGTCTTCCGCGATTTCGGGCGCCCGGGCAGTTCCGGCGTTCGCGGCGATCATCTGCTGCACCGTGGCCGAGTCGCGGATCTCCGGATCCGCCTCGACGAGCCCGATGACGCGCTCGGCCGACGCCTGCGCCATCTGCATTTCCGCGAACCAGTGGCCGAGCTCCTGGATCGGATCGAAGAAGTGGCGCGTGTACTGCATGAACGCGAGCAGCGTGCCGATCGAGATCACCCCGCCGAGCACGTCGACCCCGCCGGCGGCGAGCGCGATGCCTGTCGCGAGACTGCCGAGCGTGAGAATCACCGGAAGGTAGAGCGCGGATTGCAGCGCGTTACGCACCGACGCCGCGAACATCTCCGATGAGAGCCCCTGGAAGTCCCCCAGGTTCTCGTCCTCCCGCACGAAGACCTTGCTGGTGCGTACGCCCATGATCGTCTCGTTGTACGCCGCCGTGATTCGCGAGTTCGTCTTGCGCACGACGCGCGAGCTCCCGAGGATCCGCTTCTGAAACAGGACGCTCACCCACGCGAGGGCGGGTACGACCGCGAGGACGAGAAATGCGAGCTTCGCGTTCAGCACGAGCATCACGACCGCGATGCCGCCCATGGTGGTGAGCCCCCAGAAGAAGTCGAGCACGCCCCACGCCATGATGTTGGACAACCGCTCACAGTCCGACGTCATCCGTGCCATCAGCCAGCCGACGGGGCGGTGATCGTAGAACGAGAATGACAGCCGCTGCAGGTTGCGGAACGCGTCACGCCGGATGTCGTGGCTGACGTGCGTGCGGATCTTGCCCGCGACCCGGATGAACGTCAGGACGCAGAGCGAGAGCGCCACGGTGAGTCCGGTGTAGGCCGCGACGTATGGAGTCCACCGGACGCCTTCACCGACGGACACGACGTCCACCAGGCTGCGAGTGACGAGTGGAAACGCCGTATCGGCGAGAGCCGTCCCCACCGCCGCGACGGTCAGCCACGCCACCTCTCTCTTGTAGGGAATCGTGTAGCGGAACAGCCGGCGCCAGAGTGCCAGGTCCATGCCACTCGCGAACGACTCCTCCCGTGGCCCTTTCACGATGTCGCTCCTTCGACCGAGGACAGGTCCTCTTCGATTTCGTCCTGCATGGTGCCCTGGATACGCCAGAGCCGTTGGTAAAGTCCGTCCGCGTGCAGCAGCTCCTCATGGTTGCCGGATTGCGTGACCCGTCCCTCCTCCAGCACCACGATTCGATCTGCATGGCGCACCGAAGACAGCCGGTGTGCGATCACGATCGTCGTGCAGCGACGGCGACCCCGCTCCAGCTCCGCGAGGATCCGCGACTCGGTCTTCGTGTCGATGGCCGAAAGCGCGTCGTCGAGAATGAGGATCGGCGGGTCTCTCACGAGGGCGCGCGCGAGCGCTACGCGTTGCCGCTGTCCGCCCGAGAGCGTCACTCCCCGCTCGCCCACGAGGGTGTCGTAGCCGTGTTCGAACTCCTCGATCGCGCCGTGGATGCACGCCGCCTGCGTGGATTCCACGATCTCCTCGCGGGTCGCTTCCCGCCGCCCGATGCCCACGTTGGCGCCGAGCGTCTTCGAGTAGAGGAACGGCTCCTGGAGTACGACTCCGATCTGTGAGCGCACGAACCTCCGCGGGAGCTCGGCGAGCTCCGTGCCGTCGAGTCGGATCGAACCTGACTCGTAGTCGTAGAGCCGCAACAGGAGCT
>JALGZO010000726.1 GCA_025774865.1 bacterium
ACGAGTGGGTGTACGGAGCGGACGAACTCCTTCTCGCCCTCGGGATCCACGCCGAACAAGACGGCAGCCCCGAAGCGAAACAGCACGGCGTATCCGTCGCCGTTCGGGCGGACCACCAGCGGAGCGGTAGCGACCGAGTCGCGCTCCAGTTTTCGAACGTCGAGTCGCGGACCGAGGAACCAGGCGCGGGCGCGCACGAGCACTCTCCGGCAAGGGCTTCGGGGCACCTATCGACAGATCGCTCGCTCATCGTGAGTCGGCGATTCTGCCGTGGTACGGGGGCGGGCGGCCGGCCGATCACGATTTCGAGGCCCTGGTCGGGTGGACAACCGGACGGCGTGAGAACTTCGAACCGGACCGGACGCGGTGTGATGCGCCCGAGGTTGCGCACATCGGAGAAGAACGAAAACAGCTCGTCGCGCGTGACGGGCGGCCACTGCTCCGCGATCAGCAGGTATTGGTTGTCCTGTCTCTCGATTCTCGTGATGTCAACGGTCGGCTCGATCGGTTTCGGTGTCGCGGTAGGCACCGACGTTCAACGCGATACCGTCCCAGTCGCTCAGGTCGGTCCGGTCGAGCGATGTCCGCACCGAGGGAGACCTCTCCCTCAAACGTCGCGACGGTACCGTCCAGCGAGATGCGGCTGCGAGAGACCCCTCCCATCACGCCGTCGTTCACGATCCGCCAGCGATCGGCGGTCTCTTCGTCGAGCTGCACGACCGTGCGCATCAGATCTTCCTCAGCAAAGAAGTACGCAGAAAGTCCTGCAGGTTCGTCTTTCCGAACTTCGTTCCCGGGAAGCGATCGACGATTTGTCTCGCAACGTCCGCCATGAGCCTCTTGACACCAGGCGTCTTCTGGGGATCCGTGAGCGGGAAGAGTCGTACGGTCGCGCCCGATCCCTTCGTGCCGATCGCAATCATGAACTTCTGCGTGCTTCCGTTCTCGACTACGACAGACTCCAGCAGGATCGAGGTGTTCTGCGAGTTGAGAAATGCGTCGGAGACCTTCCGGATTCCGCCGTCGTCGCGCTGATGGAGAGGCTCGAACCCCTGAAAGAGCTCTTCGAGATCGACATCCCCTTCGATCACTACGTGCGGCATGACGTTTTCCTTTCCGTTCTCCACGACAGGCGACTCCGGGGTCCGGTCATCTCAATTCTCCGCCCCGAGGCTCTTCCCTACGATCCCGCGCAGCATCCCGGAGAACACGAGGATGTGCAGCGGGTAAAGGCCGTACCAGTATGCGACGCCGAGGAGGCCATGCGGCTCGAAGATGGTCGTCTGCCGGATGACGCTGCCCGTGCCGTCGGGCTCCACTTCGAACTGGAGCCACGCGCGCCCCGGCAACTTCATCTCAACGCGCAACCGCAGGAGCCGATCGGGCTCGACGGCTTCGACCCGACAGAAGTCTACGGCGTCACCGGGCGCCAGTTGCTCTGGATGCGGCCGGCCGCGACGAACTCCCACGCCGCCGACGAGGAGGTCGAGGAATCCGCGGAGCTTCCAGAGCCAGTCGCCCCAGTACCATCCCGCCGCTCCGCCGATCTCTCGTACCGGAGCGAATGCCGTGCTCGGGTCGCCATCGACGCGCGCGACCCGCGAATCGACGATACGGGGGCCGAACCGCTTTCCTCCGTACGGCGTCCCGGATCGCCTCGACGACAGCGCGTCGCACCAGCGCGTCTCGGCGAACTCGCGGTCTTCATTCGTCAGAGCGCGAGCGATGGCCGCGTGGATCCCCCGCGGCTGGACGCTGAAGACCTCGTGGGCTTCCGGGTTCTCCACGACCGTCTCGTTGATGACGCTCTCGATGAGTTCGCGACCGATCCGTGCGTAGATCGGGGTCACCAACCCGAGCCAAAGGCTGGACAGACGCGGCGAGAGCACGGGAAGGGGAACGACGAATCGTTTGAGCCCTGCCTGTCTCGCGAACTCCTTCATGATGTCACCGTACGAGACGCGGTCGGGTCCGCCGATCTCGAATACGCGGCTCTCTTCCAGCTCCACGACGAGCGCCTGCGTCAGGTAGTCGAGCAGGTCCTCGATCGCGATGGGCTGCGTCTCGACCGCCACCCACCGCGGCGTCGTCATCACGGGCAGCCGGTTGACGAGCGCCCGAATGAGCTCGAAAGAAAGGCTGCCGGACCCGATGACGACGGACGATCGAAACTCGATCGTGGGCACCCCGCTCTCACGAAGAATCCGACCGACTTCCTGGCGACTCGCGAGGTGCGGCGACAGCACGGAGCCTCTGCCCAGGCCGCCGAGGTAGATGATGCGCGCGACGCCGGCTTCCCGCGCCGCGCGGGCGAAGCCCCGCGCGGCGCGACGGTCCGTTTCCGCGAAGTCGCCAGCTCCCCCCATCGAGTGGACGAGGTAATAGCAGGTGCCGACACCTTCCATCGCCCGCGCCAACGAGTCCGCGTCGAGCAGGTCGCCGCCGACGAGCTCGGTAGTGGGCGCCACCCGACCCTCCAGCTCGTGCGGCCGCCGTATCAGACAGCGCAGCGGCACTCGGCGTTCTTCGAGTACTCGTCGGAGCCGACCTCCCACGTAGCCCGTCGCCCCGGTCAACAGGATCGGTTTCATGCCTCGCTCTTAGCGAGCGCTGGGCGGTACCGGTCGACGTATCGCTTCAGCGGCATCTTGCGCGCCGTGTTCTGCGAGCTCATGTACCGAATGCGACCGAAGATCTCACGCTCGGGCGCCCACGGCCGGTCGTAGCGGCCGAGCACCCAGAAGATCCCGCTGACGGAGTTCGGATCGCGGCCGTCGAGGGCGTACTTGTTGTTGAGGTCGATCATGGTCCGCAGGGCGTCCTCGGGCGACGCTGACCACTCGAGGATCTTCTTGCCCCAGAGCATTCGCAGGTAATTGTGGATTCGGCCCTCGGTCACGAGTTGTCGCTGCGCCGCGTTCCACAGCGGATCGTGCGTCTCGGCCGCTTCGAACTGTGGCAAGCCGTATCGATGAGGGCGGGCGTCGCACCGGTGCTCGTCGAGCGTCGCGCGCGCCCATACCGGAAGCGATGCCCAGCGGTCATAGCCGTCGAGCCAAGCCGCGGCGTTGGCTCCGAGCTCGCGCCAAGTGATCAGCTGGTCGAGGAACGCTTCCGCGCTCGCGGACATGCCCCACCAGCCTTCGCGACGTCCATCGCGGGTCGGAGAGAGCCTCTCCCAGGACCAACTCTCGGCTCTCGCGAGAGCTGCGAAGACCTCGTGCGACGAGACATGCCCGAAGTGGAGGTACGGCGACAGCCCGCTCGTCACCTCGGATTCGACCCGGTTGCGTTCCGCCTCGTAGTGGGGCAGTCGGGATTTGAGGAAGCGTCGGAGCGCGCTTCGCCCCGCGCGGCTCCCGCCGGTGACGTTGGCGACTGCCGCGACGGACTGATCGACCGGCAACCGGCCCAGGAACGCGCTACTCCTCAGATCCGACGGCTGAGTGCGAGGCCAACGGCGTTCGATGGTCGCCGGCAGACGGGCGAGCTTCGGAAGCGCGAGCTTCGCCAAAGGGCGAGCGCGGGGCCGCTCCGCGAGGAGCGGGGGAAGGTGACCCTGAAGCCAACGACGGAACGAATGCGCGGTGGAGAAGGACCGGCCGGGGTCTCGCATCGGGACGAGCCCACCCGCGTCGACCGCTTCCATCCGGACACCCACTCGCTTCGCCGCGGACCGCACCATGCGTGGGAAGAAGAAGCCGGGATGGTCGTCGGCCACGATCACGCTTGCGTGTTCGGCGAGCGCTTCGACGAGACCGCGACCCTCGCCGACCGAGCCCTCGACGAAGGGGTAGTACGTGACACGCGAGCCTTCGAGCCGTTCTGCGTGCTCCGCCATCCCGTCGAGCACCAAGCTGTGCGACCGGGCAGTCGCCCACGGGTGGTCGCACCGGAGTGCCTCCAGGATCACGAGAGGCCTTCCGAGCTCATGGCCGAGCTCGAGCGCCCGGTCGAGCGCGAAGTTCCACTCCAGCCGGCGGTAGGCCGTCATCCAGTACAGTACGAAACTCCCGTCGGGATCGATGCCGCCGCGGTTGGCGGCCCGAATCCGAGATTCGGGAACGCGCGCCCCCGAGTAGGATGCGAGTCTCCGGTTAGACATCGTTCCTCCCGCCCCGAAACGCCTTGACACGAATGAGTCTCCGCGGTTTGTTGGCCGGGCTGTCGGGTGAAGCCAATTCGGGAGTTTCTCCATGAAAGCGATACTCGTGCAAGTCGCGGCGGGCATGTTTCTCGCGGCGGGGCCGACGCTCGCGGCCGATCCTCCGCGTCCCGTCCGCCAGGTGAATCTCGAGGAGTACGTCGGACTCTGGTACGAGATCGCCCGCGTGCCAAACCGCTTCCAGAAGAGCTGTGACCGCAACGTGACGGCGAAGTACACGCTGCAACCGGACGGCCGAGTCGAGGTCATCAATCGATGTACCGAGGAAGACGGGAAGGTCAAGGAGGCCCGGGGAACCGCCAAGGTCATGAATGCCCCCCAAAACTCGCAGCTCGAAGTGAGCTTCGTGCGATTCCTCGGGATGAACCTCTTCTGGGGCGACTACTGGGTCCTCGGCCTCGGGGAGGACTATGGCTACGCCGTGGTGGGCCATCCGGAGCGGAAGTATGGGTGGATCCTCAGTCGCACCCGCTCGCTCGAATCGGCCACGTTGGAGGCGATCTTCGAATTGCTTCGAGATCAGGGATACGATCCCGCCGAATTCGTCTTCACACCTCAGACCGGCTAGCGGCCGCGGATCCCGGACGAGCCCTGTGACATTCGGGAGCCCGCTCTCGAGGCGTTCCGGGGAGGACGAGCGGCCCCTGTTCCGCGACGCCCTCCCCGAGGACCGCTCCGCCGATGCGGAGGGCCCGTGTTGGCAAGACAAGACTACGGGGTGTCGGTGACCGGAAGCGCCTCGAGAGACCCATCGCCGGCGAGCCCGATCGCGAAGATCGTGGTGTTCGTGGAGCCATTGAGCATGACTCCCGGTACCGCGAGCGC
>JALGZO010000727.1 GCA_025774865.1 bacterium
GGAAGTCGTCGCGGTCGCCGCGCCAGTGCAGCGGCTCGGTATCGGTCAGACCCCTCAAGCTCTGCGTCGCGATCGGACCCTTCATGGGGTGCACCCCGGGCGACAGTGGAATCTGCGGCGGAATGAACGTGCCCGTGGGGTCGCCGAGATCCCACGAAACGTTGTCCATGGCGCCGAAGACGTGGCAGCTCGCGCACGCGAGATCACCGTGGGCGCTGGACAGCTCGCCGTCGTAGAGGATGTGACGTCCGGCGAGCACATCGGGATGACTGCCGTCGAATCCGATCCCGACCTCCGCTGACGAGTCGTCGGAAAGATCCACCACCGAGAGTGAGCTCGAGAAGCGGTTGACCACGTAGAGACGGTTGCGCGCTTCGTCGAGCGCCAGGCCGCTCGGGCCCTCCCCCACCGCAATCCGGCGCGTGACGTTGCCGGCGGCGTCCAGGACCCCGACCTTCGCGGAGCCCATCGCCGCCAGGTACGCGACGGTTCCATCGGACGAGAACTCGATGTCCATCGGAGTCGCGAGGCTGAGCGCCCGCTCCCCTGCGTTGCCAGCGGGGTCCGCGTAGTTGATGTGTGCGTTCAGATGAATCGGGGTCACCGTGCCGGAGCCCGGATCGATCCGCGACACCCGGCTTTGCACGAACGAGCCCGTGAGATTCTGCTCGAAGCGAATCTCGTTCGAGGCCTCCTGGTTCGTCACGAGGAGCGAGCCGTCGGCCGGGTTCACCGCGAGGTTGAACAGCGTCGTACCCACGCCAGTGAACTCGTCCACGATCGAGAGGGAGACCGCATCGATCTCGATGACGTCGTGGTCGAAAAGCGTGTAGGGAACGACGTGGCTCCAGGAAGCTCCGGTCTCGTCTCTCCAGGCGATCCCGTCGTGACGGACGATGAGAGAAACGTCGGGGGCGGTGGGAAGGTCACCGTCCATTGGCGGGTTTGGCGGTGGAGGGCCACCGTTGTCCGCGACGACCTGGAAGTGGACCGCCGTGGTCTCGTTCTGGCTGTCGAGCGCCGCTACGTACACCGAGGACCCGTCGATCGCGAGGGATCGCGGATCGCTCATGGTGAGCGGGATCTCTACGGGAGCCGCGCCGAGGTTCGACGTGTCGTACACGCGGACCAGGTCTTCCTGCGACGCGCACACGAAGGCCCGGCTGCGCGGAGCGTCGAACACCACGTCGCTCGGCTCGTCCCCCACCAAGAGCGTCCTGACCACGTTGAGCTCGCTGACCTTCACGAGGCTGATCGAGTCGGAGATGTGGTTGACCACCCAGACCTCGTCGTTCGTGCGGGCGCGCACGGTCACCGGCTCGAGGCCGACCGGGACCTGCCCGATCAACGCGGGTGTCGGCCCGCTCAGATCGAGAATGGAGAGCTTGTGGTCCGCCGTATGAACGACGAAGAGCTTCGTGCCGTCCGGGGACATTTCCACCGGGTGGACGTGCGGGCTCTCGAAGTGGTCTGAAACCGGCAACGGGACCGCGACCGCGGAGGCAGCCGTCGCGGCGAGGATCGCCGCCGGCCTGAGAGCGAGACGCAGCATCGTTCTCATGAGTCGTCTCCGGGCATCGAGGGGGGTCACACACCACTCCGAGAGAGAGTATCACACCTGGGAACGGCCTCTCGATTCCGATTCACCGTGTCTCGGGTGAGTGAAAGTTCGGGCTCTTCCTTGCCGGGAGATTCCCGATCGATCCTCGGAAACGCTGACCCGAGCCCCGACATCTGACAAGTGAGGGAACCGGGAGGGTGCCGAGCGTTTCCAGATCGCCCCCCCGCGTATCGAATCGTTCATTATATGGAGGCAGGAGCGTTGACCCGTTCGAGGACCATCCTGACCGGGAGGCCACTGGTGCTCCTCGGGGTCGCCTTCGCGCTCGCGTGGGGCGTGCCGAGACTGATGGGATCCGCGAGCGCCGGCGACGCGGATCGAGCCGTTCCGAACCAGCCGTGGCGAGAGGAAGACATGAAGACCTGGGACAAGCCCACCGACGACCAGCTTCAAGAGCAGCTCAGTGATCTGCAGTACCGCGTGACCCAGCAGGAAGGGACGGAAGCCCCCTTCCGGAACGAGTACTGGAACGAAAAGGCGCCGGGGATCTACGTGGACATCGTCTCGGGGGAACCCCTCTTCAGCTCGCTCGACAAATACGACTCGGGCACGGGGTGGCCGAGCTTCGTGCGCCCCATCGAAGACACGAACCTGACCGAGCACACGGACCACAAGCTCGGCTACGCACGGACCGAAGTTCGCTCGAAGAACGCGGACTCGCACCTCGGGCATCTCTTCCCGGACGGACCGGCGCCCACCGGGGACCGCTACTGCGTCAACTCGGCCGCCCTCCGGTTCGTGCCGCTCGATCGGCTCGAGGCCGAAGGTTACGGCGACTATCTCGAGGCGTTCCGCGCCGCGGGCCACGAGGTGCCGGCCGGCGAAGCGAGCGCCGGCGCGGCGACCGAGCGCACACAGGTGGCCGTACTCGCCGGCGGCTGCTTCTGGGGGATGGAAGAGCTCATCGGCGAGATCCCCGGCGTGATCGACACCGCGGTCGGCTACTCCGGCGGTGACTTCGCGAAGCCGGGATACAAAGACGTGTCCCGCGGTGACACCGGCCACGCGGAGTCCGTCAAGATCACCTTCGACCCGGAGACGCTTCCCTACGAGAAGCTCCTCGACTGGTTCTTCCGGATGCACGACCCGACGACGAAGGACCGCCAGGGCAACGATCGCGGTTCACAGTACCGCTCGGCGATCTTCGTCGCGGACGAGGACCAGCGCCGGGAGGCGGAGCGCGTGAAGGCCGAGTGGGACGCGTCGGGACGATGGAAAGGCCCGATCGTCACCGAGATCGCGGACGCAGGTCCGTTCTGGGCGGCCGAGGACTATCATCAGGATTACCTGGAGAAGAACCCCGGCGGCTACACCTGCCATTTTCTCCGGGACTTCGACGAGTAGGTTCCCACCGCTTCCCGCCGGTGCCGGTAGGGGTTTTCACTTAGTCCGTGGGTGCTCCGGCGGTGCGGAAACGACAGCCCTCTGTCGATCCTTGCGCTGACTCTACGAATCCCTCGCACCCCGTCCGCCTTCCTTGAACTACGCGCTCACGATCCATTAGGGTGCCTGCAGCACCAATTGCTGACGCTCTGCTCGGGAAAGCCGAGTCCGATCCAGTGGCGACCCCCGCTTGTCTGCCCTGACCGACTCCGGGTGACCGCATCTGGATACCCGATTCCTCCGGCAATCGCACTCTCGCGCGAAGGTGCCTCCATGAGACGTTTCCACTTGCTACTCGCCGCGCTCAGCATCGTTCTCCTGAGCGTCTCGAACTCACACGCGCTCAACGTGAGCCCGACGGATCCCGGGCTCGACAACGGAGCGCCGGCGCCGCGGACACAGCCGCTCGAGCCCGGCCCCGTGGTGCGCGGAACCGCGATCAAGAACATCAACACCGGTGAGTTCTTCGCCACCATCCAGGCCGCGCACGACACGTCGGCCACGCTGGCGGGACACATCCTGGAGGTGCACGTCGCGAGTCACACCGAGGGACCCCAGATCTCGATCACCAAGGGAATAACGCTGCGGGGCCAAACCGGCATGGAGGTCGTTCTCCAGTCGGCCGACACCGGCAGCAGCGGAGATTCCCGCGGCTGGTTCCTGATTGACGCGGCCGCCACCGGGTTCTCCGCCGAGGATCTGACGTTCGACGGCAATGGCAAAAAAGTCTACCAGGGGTTCCGGATCTGGGCGTCGGACTGCTCCTTCGACAACTGCACGCTCACCGACATGATCTTCGCCCCTTACCACGGCACCGGAATCGTCACGATCGGTGGCGCCAATCTGTCGGTGACGAACTGTACCCTCTCGCAGATCGGCCGCATCGGCGTTCAGTTCTTCGGAGCCACGGCCACCGGTGGCGTCGCCGACGACAATACCTACACCGGCAAGGGCGTCGGTGATTGGCTCGATTACGGCATCGAGCTCGGCGGCGGGGGGGTCGCGCAGTGCACGGACAACACGATCACGAACAACCGCGGAGTCGCTTCGAGCGACGGCTCGACCTCCGCCGCAGTCATCATCACGACCTTCTTCGGGGCGGGGACGGCAGGTGACCTGAGCGGCAACTTCCTGAACGCCTGCACCGGCGCCATCGCGGCCGGCTTCGACGGGGCCGATGCCTCCGTCATCACCGCTTCGGACAACGACATGTCCGGGAACGACACGTACACCGTCAACAACACCTCTCTGACGGAGGTCCACGACTGCTCGGCGAACTGGTACGGCTCGAACGTCCCGGCCACGGTCGCGGCGGGCTTCGTCGGCGTTGGGGGCGTGGACTACACC
>JALGZO010000728.1 GCA_025774865.1 bacterium
CTGGGTGGCGGTCGATCCGTTCTTGGGACAGATGCCCGCGGATCCAACGCACATCCGGCTCGTGACGCCAAACGGCGGGGAGGTCACCGACTGGGATCCCGGAGCGGTTCCCGGTCTCGATCGATTGCAGTTTCGAATCGTCGCAGCGGAAATCGACGATGGCGGAAAAGAGGGATAGATGATCGGCGGGTTCTCGCAAAACGGGCGCGACGATGGACGAGAGGATCACACACGCCTTTCCCCTCCTTGTCGAGCCGCCTGCCCCACCGACAAGAACATCCCCGGATTCCTCCGAGCGATCGCACAGGGAGATCTCGCTGAAGCGTGGCGAATCGCCTATCGCGACAACCTCTTTCCCGGGGTCCTCGGGTGGATCTGCCCTCACCCCTGTGAGAGCGCGTGTCGCCTCGCTCCGCAGGGTGAGTCGGTCCCGGTGTGCGAGCTCAAGCGCTGGGTCACGACGTCCCACGCTCCACCGCCGGACTTGCATCTCCCGATCGAGGACGACGGTCCCGACGTGGCCGTCGTGGGAGCCGGGCCCGCGGGGCTCGCCGCGGCCCACGATCTGGCCCTCGCGGGGGCGCGAGTCACGCTTCTCGACCGGGCGGATCGTCCCGGCGGCCTCTTGAACGGCTGCATCCCGGAGTTTCGGCTTCCGGCGTCCGTCGCCGAGGCGGATATCGAGAGGATCATGTCGCTCGGGATCGAGTTCCGATCGGGATTCGTTCTGCGCGCGCCGGAACAGCTCGAGACGCTGCGCGAGGAGGGATTCGCCGCGGTGTTGCTGGCCGTGGGAGCGGGCGACGACCGCGAACCGGACATCTCCGGATGGCAACCCGGCCCCGCCAACCAGACCGCGATTGCATTCCTGAGGGAAGTCCGCGGTCAAGACGTACGAATGGACGGACGTCGCGTGTCCGTCATCGGGGGCGGGAACGGCGCGATCGACGTTGCCCGGGTCGCGCAGCGCCTTGGCGCCGCGGAGGTACGCATCCTCTACCGGCGTTCGCGCGACGAGCTCCCCGCATTTCCGGACGAGGTCGCCCTCGCGGTGTCGGAGGGGATCCGTATCGAGCCACACACCGTGATCGACGCGATCGAATGGAGTGATTCCGGGCTTCGCGGCATCTGCTGCTCACGCAGCCGGACGGTGGCGCGGTCCGGCCCGCGGTCGACGTTGCCACAACGCGTGGCGGGCACCGAGCACTTCGTGTCGTGCGACATCGTCATCGCTGCGATCGGTCAGACCGCGACGCTTCCGTCCGGAGGCTGGCAGGTTGCGGATGTCTTCACGTGCGACGCTGCGCTGTGCCACAGCGGCACGGTAGTGAGCGCCATCGCGTCGGGGAGACGCGCCGCGGCGGAAATCACGAGCGCGCTCGGGCGGTCCGGCCGCTGGCGTCCGAGCGGCAACGGCGGCCCCCGACCGGAGCCCGTTGCGGCCTCAGACGGCGACGGCGAACGACCGACCGAGGGAGTAACGCCGCACACGGACGGGATCGCGCCCTTCCTACCTCGCCACGTGGCCGCCAGCGAGGCGAGCCGCTGCCTGGGCTGCGATCGTCTGCTCGGGCTCGACCCGGAGCGGTGCATACTCTGCGGCAAATGCTCGGAGCAGTGCGCGTATGACGCGTTGAGCTGGCGCCTCACGAGGGACGGCGCATCACAACTCGTGATCCGCGACGAAGACTGTCAACGCTGCGGGGACTGCATCGCGTCGTGCCCATCGCATGCGTTGAGATGGAGACCATGGAGACAACCGAATCGATTCTGCACACTGAGGACGAGCGCGAACGGTATCCCCGGCGAGGTCTGTTCCAACGCCTCGGCTGGGGAGGTCTGAGCGTTCTTCTCGTCCTGTCCGTGCCCGGCCTGCTCCGGTTCCTCAAGCCGCCACGGGACCGCACGACGACGGGCGTCATCGATGTCGGATCGATCCGGGATTTCCGGGCGCCGATCGTCGCGACCCGGTGGTTGCAGCGCCACGGACTCTGGATCGTCCACCGAGACGGTCGGCTCTTCGTGCTCGAGGCGCGTTGCACTCATCTGGGGTGCACTCCGCGGTGGGCGCCCGAACACGGCGTTTTCCAGTGCCCATGCCACGGCAGCCGCTTTACCCCCGAGGGCGTCGTGCTGAACGGACCCGCGGCCCGGCCTCTCGACCGTTTCGCGATCTCCGTCGAGCGTGACCAGGTGCTCGTCGACAAATCGCGGCGAGCCTCGCTCGAGGAGGCCGAACGCGATCCACGCTTCTGGGTTCGGGTCTGACGAGTCCCCCGGTCTGGGGAGGAGGGACATCGGTGACCGAGCACCGCCTCATCCGGAACCTCCGGAGTAGTCAGGCTTGGCGTTCGGTGTTCCGGATCGGGATCCCCCAGAGCAGCCGGGATCGCATCGCGGTCATCCTCTCCAGCGTCTTCCTGCACCTGCACCCTCCACGCGTGTCGGCCGCGTCGATCCGGATCCGACGAACCTATTGCATGGGAGGCCTCGCGTTCCTGGCTTTCCTGATCCTGACGATCACGGGCTTGCTCCTGATGTTCTACTACCGTCCCACACCGGAGCGCGCCTACGGGGACATCGAGGACCTCGCCCACGTGGTGCCGTTCGGCAGCTTTCTCCGGAACCTGCATCGGTGGTCGGCGCACGGCATGGTGCTGCTCGTGATCGCGCACATGGTCCGGGTGTTCCACGCCGGTGCGTACCGTCCCCCCCGCGAGTTCAACTGGGTCGTCGGGGTTCTGCTGCTCGCGCTGACGCTCTTCTTGAGCTTCACCGGATACCTGCTGCCCTGGGATCAGCTCGCCTACTGGGCGGTGACCGTCGGTACGAACATGGCGGCGGCGGCTCCGATCTTCGGACATGAGGGACCGTTCGCGCTCGTGAGCGAGGACGCCGACGTCCGGGCGCTCCTCCTGGGCGATCGCGTCGTCGGAGCCGGTGCCCTGCTCCGCTTCTACGTATTGCACTGCGTCGTCGTGCCCTTCGTGATGGTGCTGCTCTTGGCCGTTCATTTCTATCGTGTCCGCCGCGACGGCGGCGTGGCGGCCCGCTACTGAGGCGCTTCTCGAGAGGTGATCCGTGGAGACCGAGCCCGAGGCCACCGATCAGCGCACCCTCGGAACCGTGCGCCCGCCCGGGTCGGGCGCTCCGCCGGTGCCCCGCGCCAAGATGGTCACCGTATGGCCGCACCTGTTGTTCCCGGAGCTTCTCGCCGCTCTCGGCCTCGTCATCGTGTTGACGGTCGCTTCGGTCGTCTTCGATGCGCCCCTCGAGGATCCGGCCGACCCCATGCACACGCCGAACCCCGCCAAAGCTCCCTGGTATTTCGTGGGCCTGCAGGAGCTCCTCGTGTACTTCGATCCCTGGCTCGCCGGAGTCGCCCTTCCGATCCTCATCACGATCGGTCTGTGCCTCATCCCGTATCTCGATCCGACGCGCAACGATCAGGGCGTCTACACCGTGCGCCGGCGACCGCTGGCCTCGGCTATCTTCATCGTGGGAGTCGTCGGCTGGTTTGCGCTCATCGCGATCGGCATGTGGTTCAGAGGACCGGGGTGGACGTGGGTGTGGCCGGGGCAGACCGCGGTGCTCGCCGAGTCGGCCGGGGCGGCGCGGAACGTACCGAACCTCGTGGGCGTGCCGCTGTTGCTCGCCATGGTCGGGACGCTGCTCAAGATCGTGCTTCGTCTCGTCTTCGACATCCAGTACGTGGTGAGCTTCGACCGGTTCGGGCTCAACATCTGAGGTCGATTCATGCGGCTGTCCTTCGCGGTTCTCGTTCTCCTCCTCATCGTGAGCATCACGTGGGCGCTGTGGGACGACGCGTTCCCGGAGTGGCGACGCTACCAGCACGAGCTCCACTCGCGAGAGATCACCCGACTGGAGACCGAGCTCCGGGAGGCGCGGGCCGCCCTCGAGCGACCCGAGGTGAGAGCCGAGCTCGCTCGACTGGACGCGCAGCTGCAGACGCACGACGAGGACAGCACGGCGACGTGGCTGCAGCTCACCCGCGGGCAGTTGACCGAGGTCGAAGCCGAGATCGACGAGATCCGACGGGCGATCCGCGACGCGGATCGGCGCCTCCAGGATCCCGTGACGGTCGCTCTCCAGCGAGAGGTCACGCTGCAACTGGAGACGGTTCAGGAAGAGTACGCGGTCGCGACCGGCATCTGGCCGCCGGACACGCTTCAGCTCGCGCGTCTATGGACCGTGGGAGATTCGATCGCCGAGGTCCTCGTCTCGATCGAAGGTCCGGCGCACGAACTGCGGGCGCGACTCGAGGAGAGGCGGGCCGAGGCACAGCAGCTCCGCCTCGACGCCGTGGGAT
>JALGZO010000729.1 GCA_025774865.1 bacterium
GCGGCGGCCGTCGCCGCGGTCCTGCTGACGGCCCCCGTCGACGCCGTCCGCGGTTCCGATGCGGATCCGCGGCCCGGCCCCCCGCCGGGAACCTACACGATCACGCCGACGGCGGACTCGATTCGTATCCCGTTCGAGATGTTCCGCGGAGAGATCCGCTTGATCGGCCGCATCAACGGCCGGGAAGTTCGCATGCTGATCGACAACGGAGCGCTCTGGGATGATCTGCTCTTCTTCGGCAGTCCGAGAGTCGACGCCCTCGGAATGGACCGGGAAGGCGAGATCCAGGTCGGAGGGGCCGGCTCGGGGGATCCGATCATGGCGGACCTGACATCCGGCCTCGGCCTCAGCTTCGACGGCGAAGATGGCCGGACCATCGACTTCCAGGACCAGCCTGGAATCATCATGCCCTACGACCCCGAGCAGCCCAATCCGTGGGAGGGATCGGAGGGGCAGGTCAGCTCCGCCTTCTTCAAGCACTTCGTCGTGGCGTTCGACTTCGACGAAGGCATCATGACCCTCGTCCGTCCGGAAGCGTTCGACTCGAAGGGCAGGGGGACCGAGATCCCCATCAAGCCCGCGAACGATGCATCGTGGACCATCCCGGGCGCGATCACCCTGCACGACGGACGACGCCTCGAACTGGACATGACGATGGACCTGGGCTGGGACGATCCCGTGGCGATCAACACCGGCCAGACCCACGACATCGAAATCCCTGAAGGTCTGACGAAGATCGCGCTCGGTGTCGGCGCACAAGGTGTGATCTACGGTAGCTACGGACAGGTGCCCGGCCTGGAGATCGGCGACTTCTTCTTCCGCGACCCGACCGCCACTTACTCGACCGTCGAAGACGGCGGTGCCAAAGTGGATGAGATCTTGGTTGGTCTCGGCGTCTTCGAGCGCTTCCACGTCATCTTCGACTATCCGGGGCATCGGCTGTTCGTGAAGCCGAATGGAAGTTTTGACGAGGCCTTCATCGTGCCCGAGCCGCGCAACGGCGCACTGTCGGAGTCCGACTCTTGAGCGCCACGTCGCGCCCGAGCTCGGAGTCGTTGGGCGCGGTATACCGCGCCCATGCCGCGGGCGCGCCCGCTACATCTTGCCGACGGAGACCTCGTACCAGGGCGTCGGATTGATCGGGCAGCGGAATCGGAATCCGTTCTTCGAAACCTCGACCGCGTACTCCTTCGTCTCGCCGGGCTCGATCGGACCCATCGCCAGGGTCTCCTCCGTCTTCAGGTCCTGGACCATGAATCCGACCATCTTGCCCGAGTCGTTCTGCACCTCGAAGACATAGCCGCCCGGTTCGAGGTTCATCAGTGTCTCTTTCACCTCGAAATAGCCCTTCTTCTCGACGAGATGGATCCGCGTCACGTCGGAGTCGGCGCCGAGCGCGGGCCCAACACCGAGCGGGCCGGCCGAGAGAACGCCGAGAACCAGTAGCGAGACGAAGATGTTCTTGCGCACGGAGATTTCTCCTGAATTGAGTTGGACTGCGGCGGATGACGCCGTGCCACAATGGCGCGAAGCGTCGGTCCGGTCGCGTATGACCGGGGTTGCCTGTGAGTACGGCTTGTTCGCGAAAGGCGTGACCGAGCATTTCGTCGGAGACCCCGTGCGCGTTCCCCCGCAACCGTTCCTGATCGTCGGCGCCTTGGCGCTCGTCTCGGGGCTCTGGGGCGGGTTGCTCCGCGCGGGGATGGCGCTCCCCGCCGGCCGTGCCCTCTGGATCCTCTCGCACGGACCGCTGATGGTGTGCGGCTTCCTCGGCACGCTGATCTCCGTGGAGAGGGCGACGGCTCTGGGGCGACCGGCCGGGTGGCTGGTTCCCGCGGTAACGGCCGCGGGGACGCTGGGGATGGTGGCGGGCCCTTTCGGTTTTCCGGCGGTGTGGTTCTTCGTGATCGGGAGCGTCGGGCTCACGGCGCTGCTCATGGTGCTGGCGCGACGCCGACCGGACTTCGCCTCCACGCTGCTCGTGGCCGGGTCGGTGTGCTGGATGACCGGAAACTTGCTGTGGGTGGCGGGGTGGACGATCCCGTTCGTCGTTCCATGGTGGGTGGGATTCCTGGTCGTGACCATCGCGGGGGAGCGCCTGGAGCTCTCGAGCCTGCGGAGACCGTCGAAGTCCTCTCGGGCGCAGTTCTCCGCGATCATGGTGCTGCTCGCCGCGTCGCTTCTGGCGGGGCTCGCCTACCCGCAGGCGGCGTTCCGCTTGCTCGGGTTGTCGCTGTTTCTGCTGGCGGTATGGCTCCTGATCAACGACCTGGCCCGGGTGACCGTCCGGACGAAGGGCGTGACTCGCTTCACGGCCGTCTGCCTGCTGACCGGCTTTGTCTGGCTGGCGATCGGAGGATTGAGCGCGTTGATCTGGGGCAACGCGATGACGGGACTCGCTTACGACGCGGTGCTGCACGCCGTCTTCGTCGGCTTCGTGTTCGCGATGATCTTCGGGCACGCGCCGATCGTGTTCCCTGCGGTCATCCGCCGGCCGATCGACTTTCGTCCGATCGCCTACTTGCCGCTCGGTCTGCTGCACGTCTCACTGGCGTTTCGTCTGGGAGCCGACGCGGCGGGTTGGTCGGAAGCACGGTTCTGGGCGGCGGCCCTGAACGCGATCGCCATCGTCGGTTACCTCGCGATCACCGCGGCGTCCCTGCGCCGTTCTTCCCGATGACGCCCTCGAATTGCCAGGGCCCGATCGGCTAGAATGCGAGGCAAGCCACCGCACGCTAGGTGCGTCGGCCCTCCTCGGGAGCGGCCCCGCGGCTCTTGTGCGCAGATCTCTTGCGCATGCGCACGATCCTCCACCCGATCAAAGGAGTACTTCCATGAGACGCATGCTTTTCACTCTGCTATTGCCCATATTGGCCCTCTCGGCCTGCAACTTGAGCGAACCCGTCGCCCCCGTGGACGATGACCCTTCGCTGGCGGGGCCCGGCAGGGCGCGCGGTAATACGGGCCTACCGGGCCGGGCCGTGGTTCTGCGGTTGGTCGGCACGGGATCCGCCTACTCAGGGACGGTTCCCGACATCGACGGCGACAACGTGGACGACCCGGCGGTCTGTTTCGATGTGGATCTCTACGACTCGCACGGCAGGAAGATCGGCACTGCGACTGATTGTCTGTCGAACATCCAGCCGGTCGGGGACGGGCTGGCGCTCGTCGGAACGACGATCTTCCATCTGCCCAACGGGACGTTCATGACTCGCGGCAGCACGACCGTGCAGCCGGTCACCACGACGGCCCCCACGCCCATCACGCACACGACGGGGGCGATTCCGATGGATGGATCGAACGGCGTTCTGTCGGGAACCGGCCCGTACGCCCGAATGGCCGCCAAGGTCCGGCTCTCCGGGGCGGTCAACATGTCCCTTCTGGACTCGGACGGATTGATGACGTTCGATTGCCTCTTCGCGATCGAGCCCCTCTAGGCGGGTTGCCATCGGGGGCTCCGGCTCCCGGTGGCGCAAGTCGTCCGGCCCAAGCAGAAACGGAGGCAGCCTCTCGAGAGGCTGCCTCCTGCATTACGGGCTTGAGCCCGGCCTACTTGCTGAGCTGGACACACCGCCCGAGGTAGAACTCGTCACTGATCGGCTGGTCGTCTCCGTCCGTGAAGACGAAGAAGATGTGGGGATTGCCCCCGGCGCCACCCAGCGGCGGCGGTTTCGGGATCTCGACCGGTGATCCCGCGGGCACGATCACGATGCTGACCTCGGTCTTCTCGTCGTGCTCGTGGGTGCCTTTCTCGTTGTTACGGAAGATGAGGTTGGCGCTCAGACCGCCGAGACGGAGGTCACCGTCGATCGTGATCTCGGGGCCCCCGGAGTTGTTGCAGTCTCCGGACGTCACGTCGGCCTCGGCCACGCCCGCCATGATGAGGTCCATTTCGGACGTCATCAGTCCCTGGACGCAGCGGCCAAGCAGCACCTCATCGGAAATCGGCCGATTGCGGCCATCGAGGAGCTCCAGGTAAATCCAGGGATTGCCGCCGACGCCGCCGAGCGATGGCTGCTTCGCGAACGTGATCGTCTCGCCCTCTTCGAGAAGGACGACGCTCGCGGTGGCGTCCTCTTCGGCTTCGTGAGTACCTTGTCGATTGTTCCGGAAGATCAACTTGCCATTCAGTCCACCGAGGGAGAGCTCACCGCGAAGTGTGATTTGAGGGCCGTGGTTGTTGAAACAGCCCGCGGCGTCGGCCTCCAGGCCGAAGCGCCCCGGGATGCCGACCCTGGACCTCACTTGAGCTCCGGAGCTGTCCTTGTTTCCCTTGCCCACTTTGGCAGTAAGGGCAGTTTCGGGCGAAGTTGGCGTTAAAGAGCTCGAG
>JALGZO010000730.1 GCA_025774865.1 bacterium
GAGGACTCTCTTGCATCAAGAGCGCCTCTTCGCGCGGTAGTGTGCGCCGCCTGCGGTTCAAAATCTCCGTGGTATCCTCGCGGCGGTTCGCAATGCGATCTTTGTTCGTGATGAGGAACGCTGCACCCACGTCGGTCCCACGGGGACTCGCTGTGGGGCAAGGCACGACCTCGAGATCGACCACATCATTCCGTTTGGAAGAGGCGGCGGGGCGGCCGTCGAGAATCACCGGTTGCTTTGCGCTCAGCACGATCTCTGCGAGGCGGAGCGTGCATACGGCTCGGCCTGGATGGAGCGCTTTCGTCGGCAAGGGCGGCACGAGACAGTGCCGCGAGCCTCCTGAGGGCGTACGAACGCGGCGCAGATCGCTTCCGGCGCGCAATGAGGGCCACCATGCGAGATGGCCCGACCAAGGCTCTTGTACTCGGAATCCGCCTCCAGCATTCTCCGACCGGGGCGCCGAGGCCGAAGGGTCCTCCACCGCCTCGGGACCGGGCCGAGAGCCGCCATGACCTGGGATCGCGTCATCGCACAAGTCGACATGGACTCGTTCTACGTGTCCGTCGAGGTTCGAGACGATCCGTCGTTGCGCGGCCGAGCAGTGGTGGTCGGCGGCGATCCCACCGGGCGGGGAGTCGTCTCTTCCGCCTCGTACGAGGCGCGTCGGTATGGGGTGACCTCGGCGATGCCGACCGCCCGAGCGCTCCGTCTGTGCCCGGATCTCGTCGTCATCCCGCCCCGCCCCGACAAGTATGCGACCGCTTCCCGGATTCTGCGCGGCGTCTTCGACGAGTTCTCGCCGCTCGTCGAGCCCCTCTCCCTCGACGAGGCGTTCCTCGATCTCACCGGAACGCAGCGTCTCTTCGGTTCGCCGAAAGAGATCGGAGCCGCCATCCGCCGGCGCGTCGTCGAGGAGCTCTCGCTGACGGCGTCGGTCGGCATCGCGACTTCGAAATTCGTGGCAAAGCTCGCGTCCGATCACGAGAAGCCGGACGGTCTGACGATCGTCCCTCCCGATGACGAGGTCGCATTCGTGCAGTCGCTGCCGCTGGAGCGAATCTGGGGCGTGGGTCCGGCGACGCTCGAGGCGCTCCGAGATGCCGGGGTTCGATCCGTGGCGGCGCTGGCCCAGGCCGATGCCTCACAACTCGAACAGCGCCTCGGCCGGCATGCGCGCCGGCTCGTTCGCCTCGCGCGCGGGGAGGACGACCGGAGGGTGGACCCGGGTCTGGGTGCGAAGAGCATCTCTCATGAGGTCACCTTTGCCCGGGATCAGACGGACGAGGGGGTGTTGGAGGGCGTCCTGCTCGGCCTCGCGGAGAAGGTCGCGCGGCGGGCTCGCAACCAGGGAGTGGGGGGTCGCACGGTGACGCTGAAGCTCCGTCTGCCGGATTTCACGACTTACACTCGCAGTCGGACCATCGAGCCGCCCACGCAGGACACCGACCGGATCTATCGGGTGGCGCGTTCGCTCTTTCGATCCGTCGATCGCCAGGGGGCGGCGGTCCGGCTCGTGGGCGTCGGCATCTCGAACCTGACCGAATCGGTTCAGCTCGATCTCTTCGCGACGGATGAATCGGAAGGTCCGGCGGACGAGGCGAAGCGGCAACAGCTTCGTGAGACGGAAGACGCCATCGTCCGACGCTTCGGGAAGCACGTGCTCGGGAGGGCCCGTACCCTCGTGGCGGCGGACGCGGAGGACACGTCGTCGATGGCGGGGAGACCGCTGGACGAGTAGTCCGGGCCGCTGGCCCCGGGACAACCCCTCACCCCTACGACCCTTCCCACCTCACCCTCAGTCCCCCGTGTATCCGAGCGCGTTCAGCTGCTCGCGAGTCGCCTCGTCGATGACGCGCTCGCCCGCGGTCGGCTCCTGTGACTCACCCTCGTCGATCCAAGCCTGCACGAGCGCCGCGAGCTCCCGCGTTCGCTCCGGCCACTGGTCCGAGACGTCCACGGTTTCTCCGGGATCCGCGGCGAGGTCGAACAGCTCGAATCGGGCGCCGGTCGGTCCGGGGGAGACCACGAGCTTCCAGTCGTCGATTACCACGAAACGCTGCTTCGCGCGGTTGGCCTGGCCTTCCCACTGCGCTTGCCAGTCGGGAACGCGGTCGGGGCTCTGCGCGATCTCGCGGGGGAGGAGCCAGCCGAGCCGTTCGTTCAGATGCGGGAATCGGCAGAAGCCGGACTCGCCGAACTGGGCGGAACGAGGTTCGTCGAAGGGAACGCCATCGGAGGTGGGTAGCGGCGCTTCCGTGGTCGCGCTCCAGAGTTCCGGAAACAAGTCGACGAGTGATGTGCCCCTCCGGCGTACGGAGCTGCCGTCCGCTCCGTCGGGGGACGCGAAGATCAGCGGGACCGTCGCGGCCGGTCCGTATACGAAGTCACCGTGATTGAAGAAGTAGCCGTGCTCGTCCAGGCTCTCTCCGTGATCGGAGGTGAAGACGACGATCGTCTGGTCGAGGTCCCCGGTAAGTTCCATTTCGCGCAGTAGCCGCCCGAGGGCGCGGTCGGAGGTGGCGACCTCGCCGTCGTAGAGTGCGATCGCGTGTTCACGCGTTCTCGAGTCGAGCGGATTGCGGTAGGTCATCTCTCCCTTCGACACTCGGCCGTAGTGAAACGAATCGTCGTAATCGCCCTCGTAGTCGGGGTCGAACCGACGATCGAACGGGAACGCCGGCTCGTAAGGCATGTGCGGCGAGAGCCAGTGGACCCAGAGGAAGAACGGTCCACTCCGGGGTCGATCGCGCAGCCACGCGAGGGCGAGGTCCGTGATGACGAGGGCGCGGTCGCCGGATCGCATCGCGAGAAGCGAGAGAATCCGGCGCGTGCCTCGTACGATGGTCAGGCGCGACCAGTCGTCGCCTCGATCGCTCGCGGACGCGAACCCTTGATAGACGCCGCTGGAATGCGAGAGAACCGGATTCGAGTTGACAGCGGCCGTGACCCAGCCGGCGTCCCGGAGCCGCTCGGCGAGCGTGAGGGCGTCGGGGCCGAGGCTGTAGTGAAAGTTGTCGCGCACGCCGTGCGTGTGCGGCAGCATGCCGGTCATCACGGACGCGATCGCGGGCAACGTCCTCGGCAGTGGGGTGATCGCCCGGATCTCACAGACGCCCCGGCGGGCCAGGCGGTCGAGGTGAGGACTGACCGGTCGCGGGTGTCCCGCGAATCCGAGCCGATCCGCTCGGAGCGTATCGATCGTGAGGAGCAACACGTTTGGGCCCGCGGTGGCGGAGCCCCCCCGGCCGGGGAGGAAGCGCGGGGAGAGGAGCAAGGCGACGAAGGCGATCGCCACCACCGGCCCCGGCCGCACGCGCACGAGCCGGCGCAAAGCCAGTCCGGCGAGCTGCCCGGCGACGGCGCCGGTCATCAGGAACAGCCCGCCGCGAATGGCCTCCCGGAACGCTCCCTCGCCGACGATCCGAGAGCCGGCGGCCTCGGGCAGCCAGAGCTGGAGTGCGACGCCGAGGCCGAGCAGGATCCCGAAGGGTGAGAAGAAGGACAGGGCGGGGATCATCCGAGCCAGCCCGACCACGGCGCCCGCGGCGGCTCCGGCCATCGCGAGAAGCGACAGGTCTCGTTCCGGCGAAGCCAGAGGAAGGCCCGCGCGCAAGAGGAACGCGATGTCCGCGCCCGCGACGAGGGCCAGCGCGCACGCGCCGCCGGCGCTTGCCGCCACGACGTCCTTGATGGATCCGGAATGCCGGGACGAAGTCGTTGAGATCACCGGTAGCGGGACTTGATCGCCCCCCACGAGCTGCTCTCGATGGAGATCACGCCGCAACCCACCTTGGCCGCGTGGGCCCCCATGTCCGCCCCTCCTTCCCCCGCCCCCACACACGGAGAGGCCACGGTGAGCGCCATGTCCGGTGGGGGCGGTCCGACGTTGTCGCACGCGGGCTCGCAGCACAACAACGGGTTCGCCCTGATGTTGCCGCTGATGCCCGATCGGTCCGTGCAGTTGCCACTGTACTCCTCGGCGGCGTTCGTCGCGTCATCGTTGTACACGCAGCAATACCGAATCGTGGGCGAAGCTCCGATACCGTCGCAATAGATGCCGGCTCCGGCGATCTGCAACGCGATGATGTTGTTGAGGAGGCCACCGGCGGGATCGGATACGACCTGCCCGTCGAAGTGAATCCCGCCGCCGAGCGGATTCCCGCCCCGCTCCCCGGTGGCTTCGTTCGCGACGATAGTGTTCGAGACGATGTCAACGAGGGAGGCGCGGCTGGTGCCGGTGACCGCAATTCCGCCGCCGGCGAAGGCTTCGTTGGCCACGACCTCGGTACCGCGAACGAGAGCACCCGAGAACGGCT
>JALGZO010000731.1 GCA_025774865.1 bacterium
GGCTCCTTGAGCGTGGTCTATTCCTGCCCGAGTTGCGCTCGCCAGATCGCGATGCTCACGAACCCCTTCGAAACGCAGCTCGTGCAGTCGCTCGGAGTGAAGATCGGGCCGGAGGCGGGCTCGGCGAAGGGCGGGGCGGCCGAGGTGGCGGCCGGCCGCGAAGGGGTCGCCTGGACACCGGAAGCGCGAGAGCGGCTGCGGAACATCCCGGAGTTCGCACGGCCGATGGCCGAGACCGGCATCGAGAACTTCGCGCGCGACCACGGCCACGCGCAGATCGACGCGGCAGTCATGGACGAGGCGAAAGAATTCTTCGGGATGTGAGCTCGACGAGGCCGTCGAGCAAGTCCAAATAGCGCTCTCTCTCTTTCGCCCAGCGGTACCGGTCATAGACGAGGAGCGCGCGCTCCATGATTTCGTGCGCTCGTCCCGGATCGCGATGGGCGTCCAGTATCGCCCGCGCCAAGTCCTCCTCGTCTCCCGGGTCGAAGTACAGCAGTCCGTCCTCGCCGAAGTAATCCACGACGCCGGGTGTCCGCGAGACGATCGCGTGCTTCCTCATTCGAAGGTATTCGAAGATGCGCGTCGGGAAGGCCAGTGCGCTGAACGGATTCAACCGGTTCGCGACGATGCCGAGATCGTGGTCCTGGAGGTGGCGCGGCATTTCCTCGAGAGGGATCTGGCCGCAGAACGTGACGACGTCCTCGAGGCCGAGCGCGCGAGAGAGCTGCACGCAGTCATCGTGGGAATCCCCGTGGCCGAAGACATCGAGCCGCGCTTCGGGTAGTTCCTTCCGGACAATCGCCAGCGCGCGAATTGCAAGATCGGGCCCACTCCGGTACGCGACCACGCCGTTGAAAAGCAGCCGCAGGGAGCCGTCGCGCCGGGGCGGGGGCCCGGGAGGCTCGGGGAAGAGCCGCTCGTCGGGCGAGTTCATGACGACGTTGAGCTTGCTCTCGTCGCGCGAGCGCCCGACCAACGTGCGCTCGAACGCGAGGGTGGGTACGATCGCGAGATGACTGAAACCGATCGAGAGCTTCTCCTGAAACTCCAGGAAGCGGACCGCGAGAGAGCCCTCGCCGAGGTGGAACTTCGTGGTGAAGAGCTCCGGCATGGGATCGTGAAGATCGAGGACGAGCTTCGCGCCGCGCAGTCGGTGGAGAGCGCCGCAGAAGATGAGGGGGTCCGGGAGGTTGTGCGCCTGGAAGATGTCGTAGCGGTGACGAAGTGCAAGCAGGGACGATACGAAGAATGCGAGGAAGAAGAACGCGGAGTATTCGAAGAAGTATCGGAGCTTTCCGCCTCTCCGGCGCCGGATCGGAAGCCGCGAATACCGGACGCCCCGCACCACCTCGTTCGCGGTCTCGCCCTCCTTCCGGAGGCAGATCACGTCCACGCGCGCCCCGCGCGCCGCGAGCGCTTCGGCCTGGCGCACGACCCGGGGATCGTCGGGGCAGTACGACTGGACGACCATGCAGACCGAGGACACCATCCGTCGCACGCACCTGACGGTTCGGGGATTCGAACGTGATGGTACCGCAGGGCGTCCTGACTCGCAATCCTGGTCGGTTTCGGCGCCGCCGGTCCGTTCCCCCGGTGCTACACTGCGCGCGGTCGACGATCTCCTCCGGCGTTTCGAGAGTGGAGCCTCATTGAGCGACGCGACATTCGAGCGGCCCTACGTCATCTCCTGGAATCTCACCTACCGCTGCAATCTCGCGTGCGAGCATTGCTACCTCGACGCGGGCGGGAAGCCACTCGTGCAGTCCGAGAACTTCGCCGATCGGAGCGAGCTCGACACCGGGCAGTGCTACGGCGTCATCGATGAGATCGTCGATTTCGCGCCCGAGAGCCTCGTGATCCTGACGGGCGGCGAGCCGCTTCTGCGCCGCGATATTCTCGAAATCATCCGCTACGCGAGCTCGAAGGAGCTGTGGGTCGTCATCGGCACGAACGGGGTCCGCGTCACGGAGAGCCTGGCCGCCACATTAAAAGAGGAAGGGGTGCGCGGGCTCGCCCTGTCCCTGGACGCGCTGGATGCCGATCGCCACGACGGCTTCCGCCGCGTGAAGGGCGCGTGGAGAAACACGGTCGAGGGCGCGAAGATCCTCGACGCGGCGGGGTTCCCCTTCGTCGTGCAGACGACGGTGGGGAGCCACAACGTCGCGGAGCTCCGGGAGATCGCGGAATTCGCGCACGGCGAGCTCGGGGCGAGGGTCTGGAACCTCTACTTTCTCGTGCAGACGGGGCGAGGAGAGTTCGTCTCGGACCTGACACGCACCCAGTACGACGAGGTGCTCGCGGATCTCTTCGCCATCCAGAAGAGCTTCGCCGGCCGGATGATGGTCAACGCGAAGTGCGCGCCGCACTACGTGAAGACCTTGTTCGAAAGGGACCCGGCGTCGTCCTTCCTGAAGTCGTACACCGGCGGCGCCGGAGGCTGTCCCGCGGGCACTCATTATATGGGGATACGTCCCAATGGTGACGTGACCCCGTGTCCGTACCTGCCGGTCTTCCACGGGAACCTGAAGGGCCAGGGGCTCCGCGAGATCTGGGAGACATCGGACCTGTTCGGGAGAATCCGGGATCGCGGGTCGCTCGGGGGCCGTTGCGGCGCGTGCGAGTTCAACGCGACGTGCGGCGGGTGCCGGGCGCGGGCGTGGGCGATGACCGGTGACCTCCAGGCGGAGGATCCACTCTGCACGCACGAGCCGGGGCGCTTCCCGCGGGCGCGCGACCTGGGGAGACCGGAGACCGAGTACGGGCAGCCGGTCGTGCGGGAGCTCGCGTGGGAACCGGCGGCGACCGAGCGCATGAAGCAGATCCCGGCGTTCGTGCGCGGGATGGTGACGAAGTCGGTCGAGAGCTACTGCCGGAAGAACGGGATCGTCCGCGTGACGACGCCGGTCCTCGAGGAGATCCGCGCGAAGATGCCCACCCCGAAGGTCTTCGGGAAGCCGCGCACGTAGGGCGGCCGCGCCTGTAGAAGCCGCCGTCACCGCCACAACTCCTTGGCAATCAACAAATTGAAAGAAAAATGAGGCCGCCGCATCAATCGGGGTGGACAGCTAGACGCGCGTCTAGTAAACATCTGTTTACCGATGACGAAGACGAAGGGAGGGGACCATGGGGTGGAATCGGAGTGGACGTAGCGGCGGTCTCCGGGTACGGCCGATCGACCGCAATGCCATGGGGTTACGGGTTTCGGTCCGGCGGATCGGCGTGGCTCGGCGCGAGGGAGCCGTGCGGGATCCGGCCCGGCTGGTCCGTGAGCGGAAGGTCTGGGGAGACCGATTCGGGGCCGAATGGGCTCCGGCCCTGCGCCGGTTCGCGCTCTGGGCCCGGGAGACCGGGATCCCGGTGCAGTCGGGGAGTGCGGAGTTGCTCTGCTCCGTCCTGGCCCGCTCGTGGGGATGGGGCTCGGCTCCCGTGGAGCTCGTGCCCGAAATCGAAGGTGCCCCGGCGGTCCCCGGTCCGGGCGCGTGGGTGTTGCGGGTGCCGCCGGGTCTCGCGACCCGGGTCCGGGAGCGCCTGAGCGGGGATCCCGTACTCGCGGGAGCCGGAAGGGCGCCGTGGATCCAGCTCGAGGAGAGCGCACTGGTGCATCTACCGTGCGACCTCGGGCCGTTGGGAAGATGGCCTTCGGCCGAAGGGTGGTTGCGGGCGAACCGACTCGTGCGGATGCAGTCGCGCATGCCGGACCTGATGGCTCCGCGCGAGCCGGACGAGCTCGTGAAACGACTCCGGGAAACGATGCCGGTGGAAGAAGCGGTGATGGCGGCGTGGGACGTGTGGCGGGCCGGGGTAGCCTGGGATCGCGAACGTGCATCGTACTGGCTCGTCCGCCACGCCGCCGGTTTTGCGAACCCCGACTCGGAGCGCGCCTGGCGCCGGCGCGCCACCGATTGGGGCGTACGTGTTCTGGAGCCCACCGAGACTCAACGAGAACCGTGCGCCCGGATCGAACCGGGAGGCGTTCGGTTGGGACTGGACGCCCTGCCGCGACGGCGTCGTCGTCGGTGGCGTAACCCGGCGGTGGGCTGGCTGGAGCTCGCGCGCGCGATCCTGCACGGAGTCGCGTACGCGAACCTGCCGGTGCGTGGCCACCGCTCGAAGTCGTTCAGGTTCACGTAGGGAGGAGCGTTCCGGATCGAATCGGGGGGTGGCAATTCCACCTTTCCTGCCTCACACCGTGATTGCCCACAATCCGAGGCCTGCCGCCCTCCGTTCGATCCTGGAATGATGCTGAAGGCCTTCAGCACCATTCCAGACATTGAAAGTCGCGGCAGCTGAGCGACCTGATG
>JALGZO010000732.1 GCA_025774865.1 bacterium
TCCATCGCCCTCCTCCCGCGACGCTCGAGACCGGCCTTCGTCAGCTCATCCCGCGCGCCGACCCCGCGCGTCGCACCCGGCTGCTCGGGATCCTCAACCTTACCCCCGACTCGTTTCACGACGGGGGGATCGACCACTCGATCGAAGATGCCGTGGAGCGAGCGACCTGCATGGTGGATGCGGGGGCGGACGCCCTCGATCTCGGCGCGGAGTCGTCGCGCCCCGGAGCCGAGCCGGTGTCGGTGGCCGAGGAGCGCGAGAGACTCTTGCCGGTGCTCGAACGAGTGGTCGGCCTCGGCGTCCCGATCTCGGTCGACACGGTGAAGGCGGCGGTGGCGCGGGAAGCGCTTCGGGGTGGGGCGTCACTCGTGAACGACATCTCGGGGGCGACCCAGGATCCCGAGATGCTCGCCGTCTGCGCCGAGTCGGGTTGCGGCGTCATCCTGATGCACATGCGCGGCGTGCCCCGCGACATGCAGTCGCGGGCGGACTACGACGACGTCGTGGACGAGACCAAGGAGTTCCTGAGCGAGCGGGCGGCCGCCGCCGTCCGTGCCGGTGTCGCCGAGGACGCGATCCTCCTCGACCCCGGTCTCGGCTTCGCCAAGACGGAGGAGCACAACCTGGAGATCCTCGCCCGCCTGCCCGAGTACACGACTCTCGGGTTCCCCATCGTCATCGGTGCTTCACGAAAGTCGTTTCTCTCCCGATACTCGGGGTCGACGGGGACGGGGACCCGGCTGGAGGCCACGCTGGCGGCCTCGGCCCTGGCGGTTCTCGGAGGAGCGTTCGTCTTGAGAGTGCACGACGTGGAGGCCAATCGCCGCGCGGTGGCGACGGCCGAGGCGATTCTGGGGCGCGGCACCGCTCTGCGAGAGGCCGCCCGCCGCCCGCGGACCGAGCGGAAGGAGCCGCGATGATCCAGTGGAATCACTGGCTGCTCGACCTGCTCGACATCGGGATTGTCGCGGCGATCTTCTACAAGCTGTACATGTTCATCCGCTCGACGCGCGCGGTCACGATGTTCCTCGGGCTCCTTCTCATCATCGGGGCGGGCGTCCTCGCGCAGTGGCTCGGGCTGAACGGATTGAACTGGATCATCGGCAGCCTGAAGACGATTTGGCTCATCGGGTTCCTCATCGTGTTCCAGCCGGAGCTGCGACGCGCCCTCTCGAACCTCGGGCAGAACCCACTCGTGCGACCGTTCATCTCGCGCACTGAGACGAACGAGGCCGTCGACGTCGTCGTGAACGCGGTCTTCGAGATGGCCGAAGCGCGCATCGGCGCGTTGATCGTCTTCCTCGGACACGCGGGGCTCAAGGGAGTGATCGAGACGGGGACTCCTCTCTTTGCCCGTGCTTCCGAGGAGCTCATCATCTCCATCTTCCAGCCGCGCAGCCCGCTTCACGACGGAGCCATCGTCGTGCACGGCGGACAGATCATCGCCGCCGGCTGCATTCTCCCGCTGACGCAGGATCCTCACCTCTCCCGCACCCTCGGCACGCGTCACCGCGCCGCGATCGGTATCACCGAGGAGTCCGACTGCGAAGTGATCATCGTGTCCGAGGAAACCGGCACGATCTCGTACGCGCAGGGAGGGCACCTGAAGCGTTACCTCACGCGCGAGACGTTGCGCGAGACGCTGTCCGACGCGATGGCCGAGCGCGAGCCCGAAGCCGCCTGAGCCGTCAACCTTCGTGGGTGTCCGACTCTCTGAGGGTCGGCAAGATCTTCCCGAAAAGCGCCAGCAGGATGAAGGGCGTCACGAGGATGACGGCGGCGGCGAGCATCCCTTCCTTTTCGAACATCCCGGGCACGTAGGTCTCGCGAAACCCGCGCATGCTCTTGGAAAAGAGCTGTCCCCCGATCACCACGTTCCATCGCATGGAGAGGACCTGGAGCAGCAGTAACGAAGACGAGACGAACGTCAGCGTGTTCCTGACCCGGTCGTCCAGGTACCGATCCATCAATACCACCAACATCAGCAGCGTGAACGGGATCAACCCACCGATGACCATCTGGATCGAGATGAACGAGATCGACAGCTGGTGGGTCAAAAGGTACCCGATCACCTCCCACTCCTCGGCCTTCTCGTACGCGAGAGTGATGATCTCCAGGAGTTCGAGCGTCAATGTGATGATGAGGAAGAGCCACAGCCATCTGGCCAGCGCGGAGATCGCGACGCGATCCGTCGGCATCCCCTTGAGCTTCGTCCCGATCTGATAGAGCACGACGAGCAGGGCGATCCCCGAGACCATCGCGGAAAAGAGAAAGATGATGGGCATGAGCGGCGTCGACCACCACGGGTTCGACTTCAGCGCCCCGAAGAGAAACCCCACGTACCCGTGGAGAAGACAGGCCATCGGGATCCCGATGGCGGCAAGGACGCGCGTCACCCATCCGTCGATTCGCAACGCCTCTTCCGAGGTGTCGTAGACGCCGAGGGCCACGACGGAGTACAGGAACCTCCGGATTCCGCGCGACTCCGCCGCCCGCCGGATGATGTCCACCCGAAAGACGAACCAGATCTCGAGAAGCACGATGATGAAGTAAGTCGCGTAGAGGATCCCGAACCCGGCCATCGCGGAGGAGAAGTGCGGCGTGACGACGATGTTGATGGCCCGTTCGGGATGCCCCAGGTGGTTGAGCAGCGGAAACGTGGCAACCGTCAGGAAGCAAAGAGAAGTCGCCAACGCGAGTCGCGCCAGCGGCTTGAACTCCTGTTGTCCGAAAACATGGTAGAACGAGGACACCAGGAACGAGCCCGCCACGAGCCCCGTGATGTACGGGTACATCACGATCATGAGGCTCCAGTGGATGTGGATGTCGTTGGGAAACAGGTATCCGGTGAGCTCGGGGAGCATCAACGAACCTCCACGTCGAGCCCGACGTAGTAACACTGTGGTTTCGTGAGGAGCTGAGGCTGCAGGAGCTGGACCCGCTTCGTCGCGAAGATCTCATGGATGGGATCGTCGGGATCTTCCATGTCACCGAGGATCCGCGCCTCCACCGGACAGGCCGCCAGGCAGGCGGGCTGCATCCCCTTCGTGATGCGATGATAGCACCAGGTGCACTTGTCGGCGGTATGGGTACGGGGGTTGATGTAACGACTGCCGTAGGGACACGCCTGCACGCAGTAGCCGCAACCGATGCACCTCTCGGGGTCCACCAGGACCGCCCCGTCGTGCGTGCTGTAGGACGCGCCCACGGGACAAACCTGCGTACAGGGCGTCGCCTCGCAGTGGTTGCACATCTTCGGGACGAAGAAGGACTTCTCCAGCCGGAGCTCCGTGGTGGTGGGGCGGAAACCGAACTCTCCTCCCTCCGGTGAGTCCACGTACGCGTCACCCTCCACCGGGATCTGGTAGCGCTCGATCCACGTTCGGTACATCCCCTCCGGCACGTCGTTCTCCGCCCGACATGCCCGCACGCACTTCCCGCAACCGATGCACCGGTACGTGTCGATGAGATAGACCCAGCGATGCCTGTGCCAGTCGTAGTCGGTGGTTCCCACGCCGTCGACGTCGTCGGGAAGGATCAGTCCGAGGGCGCCGAACGAAACGGCCGAGCCCAGCGCGGCACCGGACTTCTTGAGAAACGCGCGCCGCGACCCGTGTTCCGATTCCGGGGCCGGCGAGCCGTCCGACGTCGAGCGATCCTTCATGGTTGCCTCCCAGGACCTACAGGGGCCAGTGCGCCTCGTGGCATTCCAGACAGGCATCTTCGGTGAACTCCCCCTCGTTCTCCGCGATGTGCTGCTTGGCGTGGATCTGCGGAAACGAGGGGGGGCGAGCGTCCAGTTCACGGTGACAGGTGAGACAGAGCTCCAGATCGCGCTGAATCGGCATGTCGGCGATCTTCTCGTCGTCGCGCGCGTGCTGCGCGACGGCCGCGTGGCAGGACTCGCATTCCAGCGACTCGTGACCCGCCGAGGCGAGCTCGTCGTACTGGTCCTCGTGGCACGCCCGGCACGATTCGTTGCCGCCGTGCCTGACCGGTCGCGCCATCTGCTCGGAGACGTTCGATCCACGGTAGCTGCCGAATTGACCCCACGTCTCCGGCACGAAGAACGAGCGCCCGAGAACGATCACCACGATGCCCACGACGAGCGCGAGCGCCGCGCGAACGACGTGCTTCGCGTGGTGCAGCGGGCTCTCCGGTCTCATGGTTTGCTTCCCTCCGGGGAGTCGATCGAGGGGCGGGGGTCCGGGCGAAAGAGCCACACGAGAAAGTGGGTCTCGGGGGCCTCGGCCGGCGTCCGCTGCGGCAAGGGCTCCGCAGCGAGGAGCCA